>JBBSCX010000003.1:0-36480 GCA_038249905.1 Burkholderiales bacterium | reverse complement strand
CGACACCAGGGCCGCCAGGCGCGTGGCGTCGTTGGCGATCTGGGTGTAGACGATCTCGGTCACATTGCCATCAAAGGTGCCCCACCAGGCGGGATTGCGCTTGTAGGTGGTGCGGATGCCGGGCTGGCGGTTGACCAGCATGAAGGGGCCGGTGCCGTTCTGGTTGAAGCCGGCGTAGCTTTCTTCCTTGTTCTTGAAGTCCAGCGGGCGCGTCACCTTGTGCTTCTCGGCCCAGGCCTTGTTCATCATCCACAGCGTGTCCAGGTGCTGCAGGAAGATGGGGTTGACCCGGTCGAGACGAAATTCCACCGTCAGCGGGTCGATCGCCACCGCCGTGCCCACGGCGTTGCCATAGACGTTGATGTTGGAGGTGGGCCCCTGCGCCCGCTGGATCGAGAACACGACGTCGGCCGAGGTGAAGGGCGCGCCGTCGTGGAACTTCACGTTCGGCCGCAGCTTGAAGCGCCAGACGAGCGGGGCGGTCTGCTCCCAGCTCAGCGCCAGGCTGGGCACGATCTGCAGGTTGCGGTCGCGACGGGTCAGGCGCTCGTAGACCTGTCCGTTCATCATGTTCGTCATGGACTCGTTCTGCGAGTGCGGGTCCATGGTCTGCGGGTCGCCCTGGCTGGCCCAGCGCAGGGTCTTGGCCGCCACTGGCGCAGCGGCCGTGGCAAGAACCAGGGCGGCGGCCAGCACGGCGGCAGCAAGGCGGGTCGTCATGGCGGGTTGTCTCCAGGCACGTTCGTGTGTGCCGGAGTGTAGGCAATGGGCATGCTGCCCACGCCTGTGTGTGCCTGCGCCTGTGTCCACGTCTGCTGCTCTGCGTCCGGTGTCACCGCATGCGGTGGCCCCTGGCCGCTCAGCCGGCGCGTGAGCGCTTCAGCAACTCGGGCTGCATCCACAGCCCTTCGGTGGCGCCGAACTCGTGGTCCGAAGCCTTGGCGCGGCCGGCAATCTGGTCGCTGCAGCCCGGCGCCGCCAGGTCCAGGCGCTGCGGCACCAGGCGCCGCTTCAGGCGCAGCGACCAGAACACGCGCACGACGGGACGCAACAGCTGCTGCGGGTTGGGCTCGACCACCACGGCCAGACGTTCCGATGCCAGCCGAACCAGCGACCCCGGCGGATAGATGCCCAGGCTGCGCACAAAAGTCGCGAAGACCTCGGGGTCGAAGTGCCCTTCCCATCCGGCCATGCGCGAGACCGAATCGGCCGGGTCCCAGCCGCGCTTGTAGGGCCGGTTGGAGGTGATGGCGTCGTAGACATCGCACACCGCGCCCATGCGCGCCAGCAGCGAGATGCCCTCGCCGGCCAGCCGATGCGGATAGCCGCTGCCGTCCATCTTCTCGTGGTGGTGCAGGGTCACGTCCAGCGTCTGCAGCGTGGCGCCGCGGCTCTCGAGCAGCAGCGCGTGGCCGCGCTCGGGGTGGCTGCGCATGGTGTCGTACTCGGCCTCGGTCAGCCGGCCGGGCTTGTTCAGCACCGCCAGCGGCATCACCGCCTTGCCCACGTCGTGCATCAGCCCGGCCACGCCAGCGGCGCGGCTGGTCGCCTCGTCCAACCCCATCTCGCGCGCCAGCGACACCATCAGCGCACACACTGCCATCGAGTGCATGTAGCTGTAGTCGTCCTGCGTCTTCAGCCGCGCCAGCGTCACCAATGCGCCGGGGTGGCGCATGACCGAGCGCGTGATCTCCTCCACCAGCGGCAGGCAGCCGTCGACGTCCAGCGCGCGCCCCATGCGCGCTTCGCTGAACATCGACAGCACGACACTGCGGCCGCGCCGGCAGACGTCGGCGGCCCGTTCCAGTTCGCTGCCGAACTCTTGGGTCGGCGGCGCGGCCCGCGAGGCAAATGACGAAGCCGCCGGTTCGCCGGGGGCCGCCGTCGCCGAGGAAGGCGGCGGTGAAGGTCGATCGCCGATGGCGTCGGCGGCAGCCGCTTCGGTGGCTGCCGGTGCGGTGGCGGTGGCGGTGGCGGTGGCGGTGGCGACTGCGGCGGCGGTTGCCGCCGGCGCCGGCTCGGCCGCGGCCAGCGAGCGGCTGTCGTCGACCCAGCATTCCTTCACGTCGCTGTCGCGCACGCGTTGCAGGTCGGCGGGGTTGGCGAGCGTGAAACGCGAACGCCAGAACGGGTGGTCGATCCAGGATCCTTCCAGCGCATGCAGGTGCATGCCCAGGCGCAGGTCGGCGACGGGGATCTTGCGGAGTCGGGGAGCGGCAGGTGGCACGAGGGCGATGGCGAGAGCGGCGCGGCAGGCGTGGGCGCCATGGGCACCCGGGCACGGGCCCGGCGCAAGGCCAGGCACGTGCCAGGATATCGGCGGCTTGAGCCCGCGCTTGAGCCCGCGCTCGAGCCCGCGGTCCTGCCGCGGTGCTGTCGTCGGCAGGGCGCTTCAGGCCAGGCCGACGAGCTTTTCGCTCATGGTCCAAAGCCGACGCGCCCGGGCCTCGTTCTCGGCCTTGGCCGACAGCGGCTGCGCGAAGGCCTGGCGCCCCGGCGCCTGGCGGTTGCCCCAGCTCCAGTGCACGCCGGAGCGCGCGAACTCGGGGTCGATCACCACCTGGGCCACGCGCTCACCGGCCAGGGCCTGCGTCACGTAGCCCTTGGTGATGTTCTTCTGGAACCACGGGAAGATGGTCTGGAAGGCTTTGGGCGTGTCGCGGAACAGCGCCGTGTCGGCCACGCAGCCGGGGTACAGCGTGTTGAAGACGATGCCGGTGCTGTCGTGAAAGCGCCGGTGCAGTTCGCGGCTGACGATCATGTTGCACAGCTTGCTGTCCTTGTAGGCCTTGCCGGGCTTGAAGGGCTTGCCGTCGATCATCGCCACCGGGTCCTTGAAACCACCTTCGAGACCCGCCAGGTCGCCCAGGTCGGCCGGCGCCGGGATCGGCACCTTGCCGCCGAATTCCTCGGAGTTGGCGGTCACCGTGCCCAGCGTCACCAGGCGCGGCGCCGGGCCGCTGCCTGCGGCCTTGGCCTGCTGCAGATCGGGCAGCAGCAGCAGGCTGAGCAGAAAGTGGCCGAAGTGGTTGGTGGCCACGCTGATCTCGAAGCCCTCGGGCGATCGCATCGGCGCTTTCAGCCGCGGCAGGTACACCGCGGCGTTGTTCACCAGCGCATGCAGCGGGCGGCCGAGCGCGCGGAAGGCATCGACGAAGTCGCGCACGCTGCGCTGCGAGCCCAGGTCGATCGGCAGCACGGCGTAGCGCTCGGCGGCGATGCCCTGTTCGCGTGCCACGCGCTCGGCCTTGACGGGGTCACGGCAAGCCATGACGACAAACCAGCCTCGCTGAGCCAGCGAGCGCGCGGCATACAGGCCGACGCCGGAGGAGGCGCCGGTGACGATGACGGTGTGGGAGGAGGATGCGGATGGGGATGAGGTCGGGGATTGCGTCATGCCCCGATTCTGGCCGCCGCCGCATGCTCACCGGGGTGGACGCACCCTCATCGAATTCCCTGAGCCCGCGCGCCCCAGGCCGAAGTGACGGGCCTGACGATCTGACGGCTTGGCCCTCAAATCAAGTCGGCCGCCGGTGCACCGCCACCGCGCCCGGCCCCTGGCACTGCGGCATCATTTGCAGCAGCAGGATGTTGACGTGAGGCGGCTGGGCCGCGCACCAGGCCACGGTGGCGGCCACGTCCTCGGCCTGCAGCGGATCGGCACCGGCATAGACGCTGGCCGCGCGCGCCGCGTCGCCCTTGAAGCGAACGTTCGAGAACTCGCTGCCGGCCACCATGCCCGGCTCGATGCACGTGACACGCACGGCGGTGGCGATCAGGTCGGCCTTCAGCCCGCGCGAGAACTGGCGCACAAACGCCTTGCTGGCGCCATAGACGTTGCCGCCCGGGTAAGGCAGGTCGCCTGCCAGCGAGCCCAGGTTGATGACGTGCCCGCGCCCCCGCGCCACCATCCCCGGCAGCAGCGCGTGGGTGCAGCCGATCAGCCCGTCGATGTTGGCGCGCACCATGTCGTGCCAGTCGGCCATCTCGGCGCTGTGCGCGGGGTTGACGCCCAGCGCCAGGCCGGCGTTGTTGACCAGCAGGTCGACCGCGTCCCAGCCGGCTGGCAGTGCGCTGGCCAGGGTCTGCGGCAGGGCGCGCAGGGCGTCGGCGTCGGTCACGTCCAGCACCAGCGGCTGCACCGCAGCGGCACTGAACTCATCAGCCAGGGCCTGCAGTCGGTCGGCCCGCCGGGCGGCGGCGATGACACGCCAGCCGTCGGCCACCAAGGCGCGGACGATGGCGGCGCCGATGCCGGCGCTGGCGCCGGTGACGAGCGCGGTGCGGGTGTCGAACGCGGTTTCGCGCGGAGCAACGGTTGCGGATGGGGTTGCAGTCATGGACAAGACCTCGATGGATGGCGCCGACTTTGGCGCAGATTGGCGCTGGCCGGACGCATGCAGATGCTCGAGCCATTATTCGGCAGCCCCCGCCTCGGCAGCCGCGGCAAGCGCGGCCACCGCGGGCGACACGCAGGGGACACATCTACCTGGGGCCAAGGGGACATGGCTGATCGGGCTCGCACGCGAACACAGGGCCGTGAACCCAGGACCATCAACCCAGGGCCGGCTGGCTAAACTGCTGTTGCCACCCTCCACCCCCTTCGATGCCTCGTCCACCGCCCGCCCGCCGCGCCAACGCGCCTGCCTCAGCCGCGCCAGCCTCGCCAGCCGCCGCGCCTGTCGCGGCCGCAGCGCCGGCGCGCGCCACCCGCATGCCACGCCCGAACAGCGAACCGGTGACGCTGGACATGGTGGCCGAGGCCGCCGGCGTATCGCCCAGCACGGTGTCGCGCATCCTCAACGGCACGGCCGTGGTCAGCGAGGTCAAGAAGCAGGCCGTCGAACAGGCCATCGCCACGCTGGGCTTCGTGCCCAACCCGGTGGCGCGCGGGCTGGCCGGCGGGCGCACGCTGAGCGTGGGGGTGGTCACGCAGTCGATCGACAGCCCCTTCTACGGCGTGGCGCTGCGCGGCATCGAGGACCAGCTCGACCAGGCCGGCTACAGCCCGCTGTTCGTCAGCGGGCACTGGAACGCCAACGAAGAAGCGCGCTGCATCGAGATGCTGCGCTCAAGGCGCGTGGATGGCATCGTCATCCTGACCGGCCGGCTGTCGGACGCGGCGCTGAAGGCCACCGCGCGGCAGCTGCCGCTGGTGGTGACCGGGCGCACGCTGAAGGCGCCTAATCTGTGTTCTCTGGCCTTCGACAACTTCGAGGGCGCGCGCCTGGCCACCCACCATCTGCTGGCGCTGGGCCACCAGCGCATCGCCTACATCGGCGGCGACCTGGCCCATCCGGACGCGGTTGAACGCCAGCGCGGCTATGTGGCGGCGCTGACGGCGGCCGGCATCACGCCCAACCCGGAGCTGATGGTGTCGGGCCTGTTCCACGAAGAAAGCGGCCTCGTCGCGGTGGGTCGGCTGCTGGACAGCCGCCAACGCTATACCGCCATCTTCGCCGCCAACGACCAGATGGCGCTGGGTGCCTGCCTGGGCCTGCACCGGCGCGGCATGCGCGTGCCGCAGGACGTGTCGGTGGTGGGCTTCGACGATCTGGCCACCTCGCGCTACGCCCTGCCCCCGCTGACCACCGTGCACCACCCGGCCTACGAGCTGGGCCAGCTCGCCGCCACCGCCATGCTGCAACTGCTGCGCGGCGAAGTGCCGACCGTGGAAGTGCCGGCACCGCGGGTGATCGTGCGCGAGTCCACGCGCGCTCCGCTCTCGGCCTGACGCCGCTGACCCGCCCGCGGCAGCGGCAGCGGCAGCGGCAGCGGCAGCAGCCCGGCAGGTTCGGCTTTACCCTCGATTGACACCCGCATCGGGACGCACCTATAGTGCCGTGAAAGCGCTTTCATCGCGACACTTTCAGCATGCCATCAAGGCGGCGCGGAGGGCGTCTGCAGCAACGGTCCGGACAGTGGCCAGGGCGTCAGCAGCAGCAAGGACCAGGGGCAGCGCGACGATGACTCGGCCAGGCGGTATCAGGCACGACCGGCGGCGCAGGCTCTTGGGTGCGAGCCCGGGTGCCGGCCCGGGTGCAGGCCTGGGTGCCGACCTGGGGTCGGGTCTGGGTGCAGCCCGGACCGCCCAGGTGCGGGTCCGCGATGCCCCGCCCGACGACATCGGCCCGCGCACCCTGCTCCATCGCACGGACATCCCGGCCCGCGCCGCCGCTCCCACACCATGAACCGCACCCTCCCCTACACTCCCTTCAACGGCAGCTTCACCAGTGCCGCACCGCCGGCGGCCGAATCGTCGGCCAACCCCGAATCGGTCTTTCCGCCCGGCTTCGTATGGGGCGTCGCCACCAGTTCGTTCCAGATCGAGGGCGCAGCGCACGAAGGCGGCAAGGGCCCGTCCATTTGGGACACCTTCTGCGCCCAGCCCGGCAACATCGCCGACGCCAGCAATGGCGATGTCGCCTGCGACCATGTGCACCGGCTGGAGGACGACCTCGACCTGATCGCCGCGCTGGGTGTGGACGCCTACCGCTTCAGCGTGTCGTGGCCGCGTGTGCAGCCGCTGGGTTTCGGCGACTGGAACGAGACCGGTCTGGCCTTCTACGAACGTCTGGTCGATGGCCTGATCGCCCGCGGCATCAAGCCCTACCTGACCTTGAACCACTGGGACCTGCCGCAGGCGCTGCAGGACCAGGGCGGCTGGGCGAATCGCCAGACCGTGCACCGTTTCGTCGACTACGCACTGGGCATGCACCGGCGCCTGGGCGACCGCATCGTCGCCATCACCACCCACAACGAACCCTGGGTGATGGCCCACCTGGGGCACGAGACCGGCCTGTTCGCGCCGGGCATCAAAAACCGCGCGGTGGCATTCCAGGTCTCGCACCACCTGCTGCTCAGCCACGGCCTGGCGCTGCGCGCCCTGCGGGCAGCCAACTGCCAGGCGCGGCTGGGCATCGTGCTGAACCTGTCGCCGGTGCAGGCCGCCAGCGACAGCGATGCCGACCTTGCAGCTGCCCGGCTGGAAGACGGCAAGCTGGTGCGCTGGTACATGGACCCGCTGTACGAGGCCCGCTATCCGCTGGACGTGTGGGACCACCTGGGTGCCGATGCGCCGAAGCTGCAGGACGGCGACCTCGACATCATCGCCACGCCGATGGACTTCATGGGCATCAATTACTACTCGCGTTCGGTGGTGCAGGCCGAGGGCCATTACGACGTGCACACCAGCGGACTGCCGCTGACCGAAATGGGCTGGGAGGTCTATCCCCAGGGCCTGACCGAACTGCTGCTGCGCCTGCACCGCGACTACGCCGTGCCGCCGCTGTACGTGACCGAAAACGGCGGCGCCTTCAAGGACGACTGGGTCGAAGGCGCCAGCGGCTGGCGCGTGGCCGACCACGACCGCGCGAGCTATATCTCTGCACACATCGGCGCCGTCGGCGAAGCCTTGCGCCAGGGCGTGCCCATGGCCGGCTATATGGTGTGGAGCCTGCTGGACAACTTCGAGTGGGCCAGCGGCTATGCCAAGCGCTTCGGCATCGTGCATGTCAATTACGAGACCCAGCGCCGCACGCCCAAGGACAGCGCGCACTGGTACCACGGCTTCCTGCAACGCCAGCGGGTGCGGCGCGACCAAGCCCACACCACAGTGGCGCGGGTCTGAAGGAACACGACGATGACGAAGAAGGCAAAAGCCAAGGTCCCCGCCAGGCTGGGCTGGAAACTGGTGTGGAACGACGAATTCGAAGGCACGGAAGTCGACCGCAGCAAGTGGGACTTCGACCTCGGCAACGGCTTCTTCGATTATCAGAACCACGTCTGGGTCCCCGGCTGGGGCAACGAGGAACTGCAGTACTACACCGACGCGCGACGCAATGCCGAGGTCAAGGACGGCGTGCTGACGATCCGCGCGGTCAAGGAAGCGCTGCACGGCTGCGGCTACACCTCGGCGCGGCTGAAGACGAAGCAGCGCGACGGCACGACACTGTTCAGCACCAAGTTCGGCCGCATCGAGTTCCGCGCCAAGGTGCCGTGGGGCAAAGGTCTGTGGCCGGCGCTGTGGATGCTGCCTGTGGCCGACAAGTACGGCGGCTGGGCCGCCAGCGGCGAGATCGACCTGATGGAAATCGCAGGCGAGAGGCCGCACGAGGTGCTGAACAGCATCCACTTCGGTTCCACCGCCCCCAGACGCACGCTGATCACGACCGTGCACGCCCTGCCCGAAGGCAGCCTGGTCAGCGACTGGCACAGCTATGCCGTGGAGTGGGAGCCGGGCGCGCTGCGCTTTTACGTCGACGAAGTGCAGACCTGCACTTACGACCACTGGTGGAGCTGCGGCGTGGTGAAGGACGGCCAGGGCGTCGAAGCAACGAACGCCGGTGAACTGCACCCCTGGCCGGCGCCCTTCGATCAACCCTTCTACCTGGTGATGAACGTGGCTGTCGGCGGCAACTTCCCGGGCGTGCCCAACGCCGAGACCCAGTTCCCGGCCATGTTGGTGGTGGATTACGTGCGCGTGTTCGAGAAGAAGGGCGGGTATGGCGCTGCCAAGCCGATCGGGCCTGGGCAGTTCCCGTGGCAGTGGGCCGACAGCAGGCATGCCCCCCTGGCACCCGAGCAAGAGGCGCCGCCAAAGAAGTCCGCGACCAGGAAGTCCGTGGTCAAGAAGCCTGCGGCCAACAAAGAGCTCTGAAGGAAACACGCCATGTCACGACCCACTACCGACGACACCCTGGGCGTCACCCGCAGCGATGACGCCGGCGCCTGGACGCAACCGGCCGGCCCGCATTCCGGCGCCATGCCGGGCACCACGAGTTCCGGCAGCTGGAAGCGCACCGGCGCCGAGGTGTGGACACAGGAACAGCGCGACGCACTCGCGTCCGATTTCAAGGCCACATTGCAACGTGGTGTGAACGGCCTGTGCTTCAGCCCCTACCTGGAAAGCCAGCAGCCGGGCAGCCAGGTCAGCGAGGCGCAAATCCGCGAACGCCTGGCCATCATCCGGCCGTACACGGACTGGATCCGCACCTTTTCGTGCACCGACGGCCACGAACAGACGCCGCGCATCGCGCACGAGATGGGCTTCAAGACCCTGGTCGGCGCCTGGCTGGGCACCGACGCCGAGATCAATGAGCGCGAATTGCAGGGCGTGATCGCCGTCGCACGCGCAGGCCATGCCGACATCGTCGCCATCGGCAACGAGGTGCTGCTGCGCGAGGACCTGAGCGAAGACGATCTGCTCGCGGCGATGCAGCGTGTGAAAGACGCACTTGCCGATACAGCGGCGGTGCCGGTGGGCTATGTCGACGCCTACTTTCTGTTCGAGAAACACCCGCGCATTACCGCTGCCTGCGATGTGGTGATGACCAATTGCTACCCCTTCTGGGAAGGCTGCCCGCGCGAAGGCGCGCTCGCCTACATGCAGACCATGCTGGCGCGCACGCGCGCGGCCGCGCCGGGCAAGCGCATCCTGATCAGCGAAACCGGCTGGCCCGATCAGGGCAGTGCCTTTCAGGGCTCGGTGCCCTCGCGCGAAGGCGCAATGCAGTACTTCGTCGACAGCTGCGAATGGGCGCGTGACGAAGGCATCGAGATCTTCTATTTCTCGGCCTTCGACGAAGCCTGGAAGGTGGGCGCCGAGGGCGACGTCGGCGCCTATTGGGGGCTGTGGGACAAGGACGGCAGACTGAAGTTCGCCTGAGCCCGATGCCGCAAAAACCGCTGAACCTGCCTTCGGGCAACGCCATCTGCTACTCGGGCTACCGCGAGGGGCAGAGTCCGGATGCCAAGGTCTATCCCAGCCTGGCGCAGATCCGCGAAGACCTCCACCTGCTGCTTGGGACCTGGAAACTGCTGCGCCTGTACGACTGCAGCCCGCATGCCGAACGGGTGCTGCAGGTCATCCGCAAAGACCGCCTGCCGATGCAGGTGATGCTGGGGGCCTACCTCGGTGCCGAGATGAACAACTTCGGCTGCCCCTGGGGCGGCACCTACAGCGAAGAGCAACTGGCCGCCAGCCAGGCCGCCAATGCGCTGGAACTTCAGCGCCAGATCGCGCTGGCAAATGAGTATCCCGATATCGTGTTCTCGGTCGCCGTCGGCAACGAATGCACGGTGGACTGGACCGACCACTTCGTGCCCGTGTCGCGCATGATCGATTACGTGCGACGCGTCAAGGCCGCCGTGCGCCAGCCCGTCACCTTCTGCGAGAACTACGTGCCCTGGCAGCACAAATTGCGTGAATTGGTGGCCGAACTCGACTTCATCTCGCTGCACACCTACCCGGTGTGGGAATACAAGCACATCCACGAGGCGCTGGAATACACCAAGGACAACGTCGCCAGCGTGGCGCAGCTGTACCCGGGCAAGCCCATCGTCATTACCGAGGCCGGCTGGTGCACCAACAGCAACGGCCGCGGCATGAACGCCGAGCACGCGGTGCAGGAACTGCAGTCCATCTACATCCAGGACCTGATGGACTGGACCCGCGCCGCAGGCCTGCTGTGCTTCGTCTTCGAGGCCTTCGACGAACCCTGGAAGGGGTCGGCCGACCCGCTGGAACCCGAGAAGCATTGGGGTCTGTACACCGTGGACCGCCAGCCCAAGGCCGCGGTGGGCGCGGTCTTCGGCGGCAGCAACGTCGGCTGATCTTCGACGGGGCTCAGACCCCGTACTTCAGCCGCTCGTCCTTGTCCCACAGGCCCCATTGCGTGCCGACTTCGCCTTCCTGCTTGCGCTTCCAGGGTTCGTCGAAGGACGAGAAGTAATACAGCCTGACGCCTTCGCGCCGGGCCCATTGCTGCACATCGATGAAGTAGCGCATCGCGTTCTCGGGCGAGGGCACGGCCGCACCCACCGCTTGCCCCTGGCCGGGCCAGCCGGTCTCGGTGACGATGACCAGCTTCTCGCCGCCGGCGGCCTGCACCAGGCCGTGCATGCGCTTCAGGAACTGCGCGGCCGTGGCGATGTCGGTGCCTTCCCAGAACGGGTAGCAGTTGGGCAGCAGCACGTCGCAGGCTGCCGTCAGCGCTGGACGTTCCAGGAACTGGTAGTAAGCGTCCACGCAGCCCACCGTCACCTCTGCGGGCAGGACGGCCCGGACCCGCGCGATGAGAGTCAGCAATTCGGCCTCGGGCAGTTCATCGCGCAGCAATACCTCGTTGCCCACCACCGCGATGTCCACCAGCCCGGCCTCGGCCAGCGTCAGCAGCCCCGCAATCTCGCGTTCGTTGCGGTCCCGGTCGTGGCCGATCCAGGCGCCCACCATCGTCTTCAGCCCGCGTTCGCGCGCCAGCCTGGGGATCAATTCGTGGCCTTCGGTGCAGGCGAAGGAACGCACCCAGCGTGTGTGCGGTGCGATCACGTCCAGGCGCCGGCGCACCTGCGCCTCGGTGAGCTGGTCGCCCGCGCCCTGGCCTTCGGTGTAGGCGCTGAAACACAGGCCGTAGACACCGCTGCGCAGTTGCTCGGCATACAGCGCGCTGATCTCTGGCGTGGTCTTGCCCGCCAGTGGCGACGGCGCCATCGCCGGCAGGTGCAGGCCATGTTCTTCCAGCCAGGGCCGCGCGCCCGAGCCCTGCGAAGACGACACACCGGCAGCGCGGCTTTTGCGGCGCTCGATCTCGGCGTGCACCTCGGTTGCCCGCGCCTCGTCCAGGTCGTAATTGCGCATGATGAACAAGGCCAGCAGCGTGCCCAAGATGGGCACGCCGGAATAGAAGAACCGCAGCCCGTCCACGGCGCCTTCCGGCTGCACGGCGGCACCGGGAGAGAAGCCGACCAGGGTCATGATCGCGCCGCTGAGCAGGCCCGCGATGGCGAAGCCGAACTTCACCATCCACCAGTAGATCGCGCCGAAGATGCCTTCGCGCCGCTTGCCGGTGGCCAGTTCGTCGAGGTCGCACACGTCGGCCGTCATCGACATCATCAGCGTGAACAGGCTGCCGATGCCGAACGAGAAAAACGGCAGGGCGAAGAAGAACATGTACGGCTTGCCCGGCACCATCAGGAACCACAGCAATACGTAGCCGATGATGGAGATGCCCTGCGAGACCATGAAGGCGTTCTTCTTGCCCATCTTCCTGGACATCCAGGCCACGGTGGGAATGACCGCGAAGGTCGTGATCAGCGCGCCCACACTGCCGAACAGCGTGGGCCAGATGCCGGCCTCCCCCGCATTGCCCTGGAACAGGTGGTACACGACGATGAAGAACGAGAACGCAGCGACCGTGTTGAAGGCGTTGAAGATCAGGAAGGTCGCAAAGCACAGCTTGCGGAAGGGCGCGTAGCCGAACGACTCCTTGAAGCCCTTCAGGATTTCACTGACGCTGGCGCCGATGTTGCCGAGGTTCAGCGGCACCAGCGTGTCGTCGTCCTTGGTCGACTTGCTCGGGATGAAGATGGCCGGGACCATGGCCAGCAGCATGCAGGCCACGCCGACCCAGATCGACAAAGTGCGCGTGGCGGCGTCGGCGTTCTTGAACCAGCTGGGGTCGTACATCACGACCCAGAACCAGGGCGCGATGACCCAGGCCCATTGGCCGATCCACTGCGCGACCGCCATGATGCTGGTGCGTTCGTGGAAGTCGTCGCTCATCTCGTAGCCCATGGCCACGTACGGGATGCTGAAGAGCGTCAGCCCCAGGTAAAAGACGAACGACCAGCACAGGAAGTAGACGAAGTTGTAGTTGACGCCGTCTTCCCGGTACAGCTGCCACATCGCCACGAAGGACAAGCCCATCACGATGGCGCCGATGAACACGTACTGCTTGCGCCGGCCCCAGGTGGACCGCGTGTTGTCGGAGATGAACCCCATGATCGGGTCGGTAACCGAGTCGAAGACCCGCGGCAGGAAGAACAGCACGCCCCACATCCAGCCGGGGAAGCCCATGTCCTGCACCAGAACCACCATGAAGATGCCCAAGGCGGCCGGGAACATCTGGTTGGCCAGCATGCCCAGCCCGAAGGCGATCTTCTGCCCGAACGGGACCTTGTGAACTGTCGTGGTGGCTGCTTGTGACATGGGCGGCTTTCTGCTTTGGAAGGGCGCCGGCCAAGCCGACCGCCGTGAGCGAATGCCCGCAGCGGACACAAGCTCCGGCGCCTTTAAAGCGCCATCGTCGCCGCAGCAAACGCTTTCGTCGATGGGGGTTTTGTCGCAGTTGAAAGCGCTTTCTAATGCGCGTATTCTGCGGCGGCCGGGTGATCGCCGAGCTTGCACACAACAGGACGACAGGACCATGGATCGGATCGAAGACGACCGAAAACGCGGCGGGGCAGCGCGGCCGGCTGAGGCCGCCGGTGCAGCGCCCGCCCGCATGCCGCTGGCGGTGCTGAGCACACTGATGGCGGCCGTGGCCGCTGCCGCGCTGGCCGGCTGTGGCGGCGGCGGCGGAGACGGCGGCGCCAGCCCCGCGCCTGCGCCGGTCGCCGGGCCGATGCCTGCGCCTCCGCCGCCTGCGCCACCGCCTGCGCCACCGCCACCGACTCCCTCACCGCCGCCCCTTCCCCCGGTCGCCGCCCCGCTGCCGCCCCAGGTGCCAGCCGGCTACCGCCTGGCCTGGGCCGACGAATTCGACATCGACGGCCTGCCCAACGCCGCCAACTGGTCGTACGACACCGAGCGCAATCGCCTGGGCTGGTACAACAACGAACGCCAGTACTACGGCGCCGGACGTTTCCAGAACAGCGTCGTCAGCGGCGGACGGCTGAGCATCACGGCGCGCCTGGAGTCGCTGGCCGCAGCACCCGACTGGGGTGGCCAGCGCTACACCTCGGCGCGGCTCATCACACGCGGCAAGGCGCAGTGGACTTACGGCTATTTCGAAATCCGCGCCAAGCTCCCCTGCGGTCAGGGCACCTGGCCGGCGATCTGGCTGCTGGGCACGGGCGGCGTGTGGCCCGATAACGGCGAGATCGACATCATGGAACACGTGGGCAGCAACCCCACGCGGGTCTTCGGCACCGTCCACACGGCGGCCGGGCACGGCGGCAACAGCACCGGTGCGGCAGTGCAGTTGGCCAACGCCTGCACCGCCTTCAACGACTATCAATTGCATTGGACGGCCAACGAGATCGCCATTGGCGTCAACGGCACGGTCTACTTCCGTTATGCCAATCCACGCAGCGGCAATGCCACCTGGCCCTTCAACGCGCCGCAGTACCTGCTGCTGAACATCGCCGTCGGTGGCGACCTGGGCGGGTCGATCGATGACGGCATCTTCCCGCGCTCGATGGAAATCGAACACGTGCGGGTGTACCAGGCACCGGGGTGAGCCCGGACACCAGCCGTCCTGAGGACGGTTGCCGCCGGCTCAGGGCAGCACGGTGGCGATGCTGTGCGGCGGCAACGTCAGCACGCTGTCGTGCCCGTCGGTGCCGGTCGCGAGTGCCGTGTGTTCCGTTCTTGCCATCCGCAACAGGCAGCGCTGTTCATGGTCGCTGCGGTTCATCACCACCACTGCCACGCCGCCATCGGGGTTGACGAAGGCGCTGCACTCCAGCACCTCCTTTGTCGCCGCACACAGCACCCGCTGGGCACCGGGTTTGACGAAGCGCGCAAAGTGGCCGAGATAGGCATAACTGCTCTGCAGGTTGATGCGGTCGTGCGCGGTGTCGGCCAGCATCGGCGCGCTGCAGTGGTTGCCGACATGGTTGGGGCCGCCGTGTTCGTCCAGCAACAGGTTCCAGTCGATCCAGCCCACCGTCCAGCGGTTCAGGTCGTTGATGAGTGAACGGCCATAGCGCTCGCCCAGACCCCAGTCGCCATGGTGCGGGCCGCCTTCCTGGCAGCCTTCGGTGAACAGCAACTGTTTGTCCGGCCAGGCATCGTGCAGCAACTGGACATGCTCGAAGTGGTCCTCGAGATACCAGTGAAAGCCCGCGCCCCACACGTACTTCGACGCCTCGGGGTCGCTGTAGACGGTGCTGGCGCGTTCGACCAATTCGTCGCGGTTGTGGTCCCAGACGATGATCTTCACGTGCCCCAGCCCCGCCGCGTGCAGCGCCGGACCGAGATGGTCGCGCACGAAGTCGCGTTCTTCCTCGGCGCTGTAGATGCAGCTGTCCCATCGCTGCGTGGCCGCGGGCTCGTTTTGCACCGTCAGGCCCCAGATCGGCACGCCTTCTTCGGCATAGGCCTGAATGAAGCGCACATAACAGCGCGCCCAGGCGTCGCGGCATTCGGGCTGCAGTTGACCGCCGTTGTTCATGGCACCGGTGGTCTTCATCCAGGCAGGCGGGCTCCAGGGCGACATCAACAGTTGCAACGGCCGGCCCGCCACCTGTTGCGCGGCCTGGATGAAAGGCAGCAGGGCCTGCCGGTCGCGATCGATGCTGAAGCTTTCGAGCGCAAAGTCGCCGGACTGCTCGACATGCGCGTAATTGCCCAGCGCAAAGTCGCAACTGTTCATGTGCACCCGGCACAGCGTGTAGCCGTGGCCGTGTTCGGGGTCGAAATAGCCGCGCAACACGGCCGCGCGCTGTTCAGGCCCCAGTTTCAGCCAGGTGACGGCAGCGGCCTCGGTGAAGGCGCCGCCGAAACCCAGCAGGGTCTGGAAGCGGCGCGCCGTGTCCACCCACACACGCGGCAGATGCGCGTCGTGGGCATGCGCCTGTGGCAGCGCCGGCTGCTCGGCCAGCAGCATGCGGCCCGCGTAGTCGTGGCCGCGTGCACTGAGCACACAGCGCGGTGCCCCCGCCGCGCGGCTGCCCTCCATGGCGCTCACTTCTGCCAGTAGATGCCGTCCAGCGACAGCGGCGGCAGGCCGGTGCGCGCGAAGTTGCCGGTGACTTCCCAGCGGTCGGCAATGATGAAGCGCGAGCGGATCAAAGACAGGTCCAGCTTCGGGTTCTTGGCCACGAAGTCGCGCAGAGGGATCGACACCTGCACCCACTGCCCGTTGTTGCGGTAGCCGTAGTCGCCGTTGCCGATCTGCAGAAACACCTCGGCGCCGTCGCGATTGACGGTGTCGCTGCCCATGCCGATCTCGATCTTGCCGGCGTAGGTGGTCTTGATGCTGAACACCAGGTGCCCGTTGGCAAAGCCCGACAGGTTGTCGGTCGCCCCGGTCCCCGACTGCCGCAGGAAGCCCCAGCCGTAAGGCGCGGGGTTGGTCGTCAGGCGCAAGCTGCGCGTGCCGTCGTTCGGCGCCGCGTCGTTGTTGACCTCGGGCGCGACCACGGTGAAGCCATCGAACGCGTCCCAGCGCAGCCCGCCGGCCGTCTGCTCGGTACCCGGGGCGGTGGCTTCGCTGTAGAGGGTGTAGCGGTTGGCGGTCACCGCAGGGCCGGGCACCGCGCTGGAGAAAAACACCGCATCGGCCAGGGTGTAGCTGCCCGCTTCACAGGCCCAGGTGACGCCGCAGGTGCCCAGCGACTGGATGACGAAACGAGCCTCGCGGGCGACGTTGAACAGGCCCCACTTGTCGTCGCCCTGCTTCCACGGCTCGTCGAACGCCTCGAAGTAGAAGACGGTCCTGGGGCCGTTGCCGGCGCGGCCTTCAGCTTGCCAGGCCAGCAGGCGATCGACGTACATCTTCTGGTTCACCGGGTGGGCCCGGAAGGCCAGTCGGCCGACGTTCTCGGCGTTCCAGCCGGTCTCGCCGATGACGATGGGCAGCGCCGTCAGGCCCTTGCGGTCTAGGTGCTTGCGTGCCAGCTGGAACTGTCGCTTGGCCTCGGTGATGGCCGCGTCCATCATCGCCGCAGCACGCTGCGCCGGCGCCACCGACTCCTGCTTCCAGTTGAAGAGCGTGGGGTTGAAGACGGTGTCCAGTTCCGGGTAGGTGTGCAGCGCCACGTAATCGATATGGTCGGTGACGACGTTGGGCGCGCTGGCCCAGAACGCGAAGTTGTCGTTGGTGGTCACAGGCTGGCGCACGGCGGCGCGCACCTGCTGCAGGTAACGGCCGATGACCTCGGGCGCAAACTTGTTGAACGACCACTCCACCATCGTCTCGTTGCCGACACTGACGCCGATGACGATGTCGCGGTACTGGCTGGCCAGCGCAATCATCCGCGCCAATTCGGCCTGGTTGCCGCCTTCGTCGGCGTTGTTGACGTAGGCGCCCAATTGCACCTTCATGTCGATGCCGAACTTGAAGATGGTGTCCAGCGTCAGCTTGGCGACTTTGTCCGAGCTGTCGAAGGTGCGGATGATGCCGAAGCCCGCAGCCCGCATCAGCTCCAGGTCCTGCCGCACCATCGCCTCGGTGATGTTCTCGTTGACGAGTTCGTTGACGTTGGCCGAGGTGCGGTAGGGCGAATAGTTGACCGCCTTGCGGGTGGTGAAATCGGCGCTGAGCGGGCGCACGTTCGGGTTGTTCAGCGGCGTGGCGGTTTCGTCGCCGCCGCCGCATGCCGCCAGCAGCAGTGCCGCCAGCAGGGCCAGCAGCACCAGCAGCGGAGTCGGCACGAGGGTGCGGAGTCGGCCGAGTCGGCCGAGTCGGCCGAGAGGGCCGAGACGGCCGCGCAGGGAGTAGGTCATGGACGTCATGGCGTGAACCTCGGGCTTGTGCTGATCAGAACGTGTAGACCGCGCCGAAACCGAACCAGGTTCCCTTGCTCGCCACGCGCGAATCGACGCTGGTGAAGGCAGAGTGGCTGGGCATCGTCAGCGGGGCCAGGCCCTTGAAGGCATAGCGCACCATGCCTGCCATGGTGTAGACCTGCGCGCCGTTGCGGAAGTCGTAATTCAGGCCGACGGTGTTGATGTCCGCAGAGTTGGACTGCCCGCGCTCGGTCGGGTTCTTCGTCGCCGCGGCGCTGAAGTGCACGTAACCGGTGGACACCGTCCAGTTGCCGACGCGGTAACGCGCACCCAGCATCAGGTCGGTGGACGTGGCGGGGTAGCCCTGGCAGGGGCAGGCGTTGTTGTTGGGGCTCCAGTCCACGTTGAACATGCTGTTCCACAGCCCTGGCGGCGTGGGGTCGGTGAAAACCGCCCAGGCGCCGCTCCAGCGATTGGCCCGGATGCCGCCGGAGATCTCCAGATTGGGGTCGACCTGGTAGCGCGCCATCACCATGGCGATGCTCTGGCTGGAACTGCCGAGCTTGCTGTCGTCGTTCGGGAATGGCGTCAACCCCGTGAAGGGCCCGTGCGTGAAGGCCGAAGGCGTGCCGTTGCGCGCGCTCTGCACCATCGCGTCGACCACCAGACCTTCCTTGGCGTACTGCAGGTACAGCTCGTAAAACTCGGGCTTGTTGATGTTCCAGCCGCGTTTGCCCTGGTCGTAGGTCGCCTCCAGCACCAGGTTGCCGTCCAGCACATCCAGCGGCCGAGTGGCCACGCGCAGGGCACGTGTCAGCAAGCCATAGCCGGAACCGCTGGAAGCCCAGGGGTCGGCCACGCCGATGTTGCTGCCATAGGGAAAGTCGGCCACGCTCCAGGCGCGCGTGGTCATCGCGCCGTAGCGGATGCTGCCGTAGTCGTCGTGGCTGACGTAGACGTTGCGGTCGTACCAGAAGCCCTTGAAGTCGGGCTTGCCGTCGCGCCAGCGCTGGCTGAGCAGGCCGCCGACCCGGATGCCCTTGGGCAGATCGAACTTGACGCCCAAGTACGGCTGCACCAGCGTGACATGCGTGGTGCCCGGCCCGTAGCCGCGGCCCTGCGCGATCTCGTCGGCCCAGTACCGGTGGCGGTTCTCGTCGCGCTCGATCTGGCACTCGGGACAGTAGTCACTGACCTGGGTGAGCTCGGCCTTGGCAAAGCCGTTGATGGTGAAGGGGCCGTACTCGACGGCCTGCGCTGCGCCGGCACACAGCAGCAAGGCGGACAAAGACGCGGCACGCACGAGGCTGGCAGTGCCGGCATGGCGCCAGAAATGCAGGGGGCGCGGCGCGCGGGGCGTGAGGTGTGGCGTCATGGTGGTGTGGCCTTGCGGACTGACGGAGAACTGACGGGGAACTGCCGAGGCACGCTGCGTCCCGCCGGGCGGTCCGCCGTGGGTGAACGATCGTTGGGACACATCAGGGTGAAGACGGTGGTCTGGGTGCCGGAGGATCTGAAGGCAGAGCGTCTGAAAGCGCTTTCAGCACCATAGTCGAAGGCTCTGCGCGCCGTCAACGGTTGTGGTCCCCGTGTTTTCCCGCGCCTTCATCCGGCGCGTGCACTGAGCTGCGGGTATGCCCGGGGTCGCAAGTCTGAAAGCGCTTTCAATAATGCAGTTCGATACGGTGCCGGATGTGGATGCGTCTCTGATGGCACTCTCTCACGGCACGGCATGACAGCCAAGCGCCGGCCCGGCCGGACCAGGAGGCGAAACGATGCGCAACTTGCAGAAATGTTTCAGGCAGAGCCTGGGTCTGGCCCTGACCGGGCTGCTGGGCTTGCTGGGCACGGCGCCCTGGCAGCCTGGCCACGCGCAAGCGACGCTGGACGTCGGCAGCGGCATGGTGCTGCTGGCCCCGCGCAGCCGCGACCAGCCGCCTCCCAGCGCCCCCTTTCTGACCGAGGCGATGCGCAACCAGGCCGTGCCCACCAGCCAGTGGTATTCGACCCTGGCCTTCAACGCCAATCCCGGGCCCATCTTCGCCCAGCCGCTGAGCTTCAAGACCACGCCCGCGGGGCTGGAGATGGCGCTGCCGCGCAAGCAGCACGTGCCCGACCAGATCCCCTTCCCGATCAGCGCCGAACATGTCGTCGCCTACCCGCATGCCGACGCGCTGGTGTTCTCGCCGCTGGCTTTCGAGCCCGAGCCGGCGCGGCTGGCCCGTGTGTCCGACTGGGCAGTGGACATCTCGATGGCGCGCGGCACCGACCAGATGCTGACCACGGTGGCGCACGGCAGTCCCTATGCCTACTTCCGCTTGAGCCGCGGCGACGTGCGCATCCGCCTGCCCGCCGCCGGTGAGCGCCTGGCGGCGGTCACCGATGCACGCCACCTGGGTCTGCGCGTCAAGGGCACGGGTTACGTCGTCTTCGGGCCCACGGGCGTGCGCTGGGAACAGGTGTCGCCCACCGAATGGGTCGGCCGCCTGCCCCAGGGCAAGGGCTACTTCTCGGCCGCGGCGCTGCCTGACGATCAGCCGCAGACGCTGGAGCTGCTGGCGCGCCATGCCTACGCCTTCGTCGGCGACACCCGCGTGGGCTGGAAGTTCGATGCCGCCGCCAGCCAGGTGCAGACCACCTTCACCGCCACAACGCAGGTGATGGAGGGTGCGGACAACGGACCGCTGCTGGGCCTGTACCCGCACCACTGGCACGACAACAAGACTGTGGCCGACAAGCTCGGCCCGGCCTACAACCCCGTGCGCGGCAAGCTCAGGCTGCTGGCGGCGGCGCAGTTCAGCACCGTGCGCCCCTGGCAGGGCTTCGTGCCGCACTGGCCGGCGCTGGCCGACGGCCCGCGCGTGCCCGAGTTCAAGGAACAGTTCAAGCGCGACCTGCGCCGCCGGCGCGAGTTGATCCCCGTGCGCGAGAACCCGGACAACTGGCGCGTCAGCGTCTACTGGCAGGGCAAGGGGTTGACACGCCTGACGCAGCTGGCGGCACTGGCCGAACAGATGGGCGACACCAGCGCGCGCAACCAGTTCCTGGATGTGGCCAAGGACCGCATGGAGTGGTGGTTCAGCGGCAAGGGCAAGGCCAGCTATTTCATGCTCGACAAGAAGCTGGGCACGGTCGCGGCCTACCCGGACGAATTCTTCTCGGTCGCGCAGATGAACGACCACCACTTCCATTACGGCTACTGGATCCGTGCCGCGGCCGAGATCGCCATGCGCGACCCTGCCTGGGCGGCGAAGGACAAATGGGGCGGCATGGTCGAGCTGCTGATCGCCGACATCGCGAACACGCAACGCGGCAGCGCCGACTTTCCTTACATCCGCAATTACGACGCTTACGAAGGCCATTCGTGGGCCGTCGGCATCGGCGGTGTCGACCAGTACGGCAATTTCGGCAACAACCAGGAATCGTCCAGCGAGGCCATCAACGCCTGGGCCGGGCTGATCCTGTGGGGCGAAGTGACCGGCAACCGCGAATTGCGCGATCTGGGCATCTACCTTTATGCCAACGAGACCAATGCCATCGACCATTACTGGTTCGACGTGCACGGCCTGGTCTTCCCGCCCGAATACAAGCCGGTCGAGACGAGCATGGTGTTCGGCGGCATGTACGTGCACAACACCTGGTGGACCGACGAACCGCGGCAGATCCACGGCATCAACCTGCTGCCAATGGCGACCTTCTCGACCTATCTCGCCCGCCATCCTGCGTTCATCAAGCGCAACCTGGCGACCATGGACATCGAGAGCGAGGCTTATCACCAGCGCGGCAAGTTGCCGCCCAACCCGCCGCCCAAGGACGTGTGGCAGGACATCTTCGCCAAGTACCTGGCCCTGGCCGACCCCGAGGCGGCGTTGAAGGGCTGGAACCCGCGCGGCAGCGTCGAGGACGGTGACACAGCCACACACACGCTGCACTGGATGCTGAGCCTGCAGCAGATGGGCACGCCCGACTTCAGCGTCAGCGCCGACACCACGCTGTACCAGGTGTTCAAGCGCGCCGACGGGCAGCGAAATTACCTGGCGTACAACGCCGGCAAGGCACCGATCACGGTGCGGTTCAGCGATGGCAAGACGCTGGTGGTGGCTCCGGGCACGCTCGGCCGCCTGCCTTGAAGCACGTCGGCATGCGGGCGGCCGTCTAAGGGAAATCACAGGGACCACGGCCCTTGTCACCCGGGCGCAGCACCGCTAAGCTCAGTTCTGAAAGCGCTTTCACGCTCTCCGATCCAGCCCCAGCATTCGATGGCACCGCAGGCAGCGTGTGCCCCTGCAGTCAGGCCCTGCGGCCACTTCATCAGGACACATGACCATGCAACGCCATTCCAGAACCTTTGCTCTGACTGCTTCCGCGCTGGCGGTGGCCTTGCTGGTCGCGGCCTGCGGTGGCGGCGACGCCGAGCCGCCGCCGCCCGCCCGCACCACAGGCGGGGCCACCGGCACGGCCGACACCACGGCGCCGACCATCGCCATGTCCGACAACGTCACCGGCGCCATGGCGACGGCGGACATCGTGTTCACCTTCACTTTCAGTGAGGCGGTGGGCACCACCTTCACGCCGGAGGACATCGTCGTCACCGGCGGCAGCAAGGGCCAGTTCCTGCGCGTCGGCATCACCCAGGCCACCCTGGTGGTGGTGCCCACGCCCAACAGCTCGGGCACAGTGCGGGTCAACGTCGCCGCCAACGCGGTGCAGGACGGGGCCGGCAACGGCAACACGGCGGCGGTCAGCGCCAGCCGCGACTACAACACCGTGATCCCTGTGGTACTGACGCGCCTCGTCAGCTTCGACGAAGCCACGCCGCCGGTCTTCACCGGCTTCGGCGGCGCCGAGGACGCGACCGTCGTCACCGACCCCACCGCCGCCGGCAACAAGGTGGCCCGCATCGTCAAGAACGGCAGTGCCGAACTGTGGGCGGGCACCACCGTCTCCATCTGCCCCAACCAGGCCCTCGTCCGGCTGCCCTTCACCGCCGCCAACACGCGGCTGAGCGCGCGCGTGTGGTCGCCTGATGCCGGCATTCCGGTGCGGATCAAGGTCGAGGACGCCGCCGATGGCACCAAGTCGGTCGAGACCGAAGCCACCGTGACCATGGCCGCCGGCTGGCAGACGCTGGTGTTCGACTTCGCCAGCCCTGCTGCAGGCACCGCGGCGCTGAACCTGGCCAATACCTACAACAAGGCCTCGGTCTTCTTCAACTTCGGCACCACCGGGGCCACGGCGGGCGCCAAGACCTATTACCTCGACGACCTGTCCTTCGTCGGCAGCACCTTCACCGTCGCCTGCCCGGCGACGGGAGGCGGCGGCGGCACCCCCCCGGCCGGCAACGCCATCACCTTCGACGAAGCCACGCCGCCCAGCAGCACCGGCTTCGGCGGGGCGGGCATGTTCACGATCGTCAACGACCCGGGGAACGCCGCCAACAAGGTGGCCAGCATCCTGAAGGCGGGCGACGCCGAACTGTGGGCCGGCACCACCATCTGGACGGGCGCGGCCGAGTCGATCCCGCTCATCAACTTCACCGCCGCCAACACCACCATCACGGCGCGCGTCTATTCGCCGCTGGCCAACGTGCCGGTGCGCATGAAGGTCGAAATGGCCAGCGACAACACCAAGACCGCCGAAACCGAGGCCATCGTCACCGCCGCCAACACCTGGCAGACATTGAGCTTCAACTTCGCCAACGTGGCGCCGGGCACCAACCCCTTCAACGTCGCCACGCCGTTCAACAAGATGTCGGTGTTCTTCAACTTCGGCCAGACCGGCGCCCAGTCGGGTGGCGCACGCACCTATCTCATCGACGCCATCACCTTCCCGGCCGCGGCGGCGGGCGGGGGCGGGGGCGGTGGTGCGGGCTGCGGCACGACGGCGCCGACCTGCGCGCCGACGACCACCATCCCGGCCGGCTCGATCATCATCTACAGCGACGCCACGACGATCGCCGGCCTTGACAAGGCGCCCAACTGGGGCCAGAGCCCCGCCGTGGTCTTTGCCGAGCCCACCATCGCCGGCAACCAGTCGCTGAAGTACACCCTGGGCGGGGGCGCGGCGGGGCTGTACCAGGGCATCGACTGGTCGGGCACGCAGCAGGACGTCTCGGGCAAGGCGACGATGCATCTGGACGTCTGGTCGGCCGATGTGGCAAGCGTGAGGGTGTCGCTGATCGGCGGAGGAGGCGAGAACGGCATCACCAAGACCTTGACCGCCGGGGCCTGGAACAGCCTGGACTTCGATCTGGCGCAGTACACCTCGCCCGACAAGACGAAGGTCATCCAGATCAAGATCGAGCCCAACGTGGCCGGCACGATCTACGTCGACAACCTTTACTTCTTCGGCACAGCGGCTGGCGGCGGTGGCGGTGGCGGCAGCAACACCTTCACGGGTGGCATCTTCTCGTCGGACTACTCCGGTAACCTCGGTGCAAACACCGCCAAGTCGGACAAGGGCGGCAACGTCGGCTTCTTCCTCGACCCGCGCCTGTTCGCCAACAAGGCCTTCGAGGATGGCTCGGTCTGCGGCAGCGCCTGCAACCCTGGCGGTGTCTACAACTTCTACTATGGCATCGGCAAGCTGCTGCCGGCCATCACCGACGGCTACTTCGGCGCCTTCGTCAATGCCCCGGGCAACGGCAGCGCCGACGCCTCGGCCTACTCGAAGGTTCAGCTGAAGTTCTGGGGCGATGCCGAGTCGTGGGAGCGGCCCAACTTCACGGCCAACGTCGATGTCATCCTGCAGGGCCCGGCCAACGCGGCCTGCACCAACGGGTCCGGCCGTCCCGAAATCCTGCGCGTGGTCCCGGCGCAGAAGATCGGCGCCGGTTCGCTGTACACCATCAACAAGACCGACTTCACCCTGGCCGAAAGCTGCGGCGGCGCCTATACCGTCAACAGCGTGTGGTCGGCGGTCGGTGCCGTGGTCGTGCGGCTGGCAGGCACCAACCTGCAGTATGTGAACACGGTGAACAGCGTTCCGGTGTCCTACCCGACCTTCATCAACCTGGGTCCGATCTCCTTCGTCAACTGACGCGGTCGCGCCGGCCCGCCCGCACCGGGCTGGCCGGCGCCGGTGGTCGCAGCGCCTATGGCGCGGCGCGCCGCACCGATCCAGGGCCCCCGGCTTGCCGCGGGCCCTTTTTCCTGGGCCCGCCGTGTCGAGGCCGCACCATGCCAAGGCATGAACGCAGGCTGGTACGCTTCGCGCCCTTGCTCGACCCCCCCAAACCGACATGAGCGATCGCAAGCCCGTCACCCTGCACCGCCTGCGCACCATGCATGCTGCCGGCGAGAAGATCGCGATGCTGACCTGCTACGACGCCGGCTTCGCGCGCGTGTGCGACGCGGCCGGTGTCGATGTGCTGCTGGTGGGCGATTCGCTGGGCATGGTCGTGCAGGGCCGCGACAGCACCCTGCCTGTGACGCTGGACGAGATGGCGTACCACACGTCGTGCGTGGCACGTGGAAACCGCACGGCCTGGGTCATCGCCGATCTGCCGTTCGGCAGTTATCAGCAGGGCCTGGAGCAGGCGCTGGGCAGCGCCAGCACGCTGATGCAGGCGGGGGCACACATGATCAAGATCGAGGGCGGCGGCTGGACCACGCCGCTGGTGCAGGCGATGGTCGAGCGCGGCATCCCCGTGTGCGCCCACCTGGGTCTGACGCCGCAGTCGGTGCATGCGCTGGGCGGCTGGCGCGTGCAGGGCCGCGACCAGGCCTCGGCGGCCGTATTGCGCCGTCACGCGCAGGAACTGGCCACCGCCGGCGCCAGCCTGATGGTGTTCGAACTGATGCCCAGTGCGCTGGCAGCCTCACTGGCCAAGGAACTGCCCATGCCCGTCATCGGTATCGGTGCCGGTGCCGCCATTGGCGGCCAGGTGCTGGTATTGCACGACATGCTGGGCATCACCGGGGCTTACGGCGGCCGCCTGCCGCGCTTCGTGCGCAACTTCATGCAGGGCGCCAGCAGCATCGACGACGCCATCCGCCGCTACGTGCTGGCGGTCAAGGACGGCAGCTTTCCCGACGAAGCGTTGCACGGCTACTGACGCCGACACAGACACTGACACTGCGGCGCGTCGATTGGCGGGCAACGAGCGATGAGCGATGAGCGAAGAGCGATGAGCGATGAGCGATGAGCGAAATCAGGCCATGCAAGTCATCCACGACATCAACCGCCTGCGCACGACGCTGGCCACAGCGGGTCGCATCGCCTTCGTGCCCACCATGGGCAACCTGCATGCTGGCCATCTGGCCCTGGTGCGCCAGGCGCGTGCAGCGGCGGGTGCGGACGGTACGGTGGTGGCCAGCATCTTCGTCAACCGGCTGCAGTTTGCGCCGCACGAGGACTTCGACAGCTATCCGCGCACGCTGGCACGCGACGGCGAGTTGCTGCAGGCCGAAGGCTGCGACATCGTCTTCGCGCCCGCCGAGCGTGAGCTCTATCCCGAACCGCAGGCCTACACCGTGCAGCCGCCTGCCGCCTTGGCCGACACGCTGGAAGGTGCCTTCCGCCCCGGCTTTTTCACCGGTGTCTGCACAGTGGTGCTGAAACTGTTCAATATCGTGCAGCCGGCCGTGGCGGTGTTTGGCGCCAAGGACCATCAACAGCAACTGGTGGTACGGGCCATGGTGCGGCAGCTGGCGCTGCCGGTCGAGATCCTGAGCGGGGCCACGGCGCGGGCCGATGACGGTCTCGCGCTGTCATCGCGCAACGGCTTCCTGAACGCGGAAGAACGTGCCGAGGCGCCGACCCTCGCCCGCGAGTTGCAAACCATCGCCGCCGCACTGCGCCACGGCCGGCGCGACACCGAAGCGCTGGAGCAGGCCGCGATGCAGACACTGCGCACCCGCGGCTGGTTGCCCGACTACGTGGCGGTGCGGCGCCGTGCCGACCTGTCGCCGCCGCAGTCACAGCCGCAGGCCGACGACGAAGCGGCCGCCCTGGTCGTGCTGGCTGCCGCGCGCCTGGGCCGCACGCGGCTGATCGACAACCTCGAAGTCTGATCCGGGTGCCAGCGCCGCCATGAAGATCGCCGTGATGGGCGCCGGTGCGGTCGGCTGCTACTACGGCGGCCTGCTGGCCCGCGCCGGGCACGAGGTGGTATTGATCGGCCGCGCCGCGCATGTCGACGCCATCCGGCACCAGGGCCTGCGCCTGGACACGGCCAGCTTCCAGGACCGGGTGATGTTGCAAGCCAGCACCGACGCGGCCGCGGTGCAGGGCGCCGAGCTGGTGCTGTTTTGCGTCAAGTCCACCGACACCACCGCCGCGGCCGCAGCCTTGGCGCTGCACCTGGCACCGTACCAAGCACCGCACCAAGCACCGCACCTGGCACCGCACTTGGCGCCGCACTTTGCGCCGCACTTTGCGAAAGACGCCCTGGTGCTGAGCCTGCAAAACGGCGTGGACAACGTGCCGCGCCTGCGCGCGCTGCTGCCCCACACGGTGGCTGCGGCGGTGGTGTATGTCGCCGCTGAGATGGTCGGCCCGGGCCATGTCAAGCACCATGGCCGCGGCGAGTTGGTGCTGGAAGACGGCACCGAGACGCGGGCCATCGCGCCGCTGCTGCAAGCCGCCGGCATCAGCGTCAGCCTGAGCGACAACGCCACCGGCGCGCTGTGGGCCAAGCTGGTGCTGAACTGCGCCTACAACGCGCTCTCGGCCATCACCCGCCTGCCCTATGGCCGGCTGGTGCAGGGCGAGGGTGTCCAGGCCGTCATGCACGACCTGGTCGACGAATGTCTGGCCGTGGCCGCACGCGAAGGGGTGGTGATCCCCGGCGACGTCTGGGCCGCGGTGCAGGCCATCGCGCGCACGATGCCGGGACAGCTTTCGTCCACGGCCCAGGATCTGGCACGCGGGCGCCGCAGCGAGATCGCGCACATCAACGGCCATGTCGTCGCCCGCGGCGCGGCGCTGGGGGTGCCCACCCCTGTCAACCGCACGATGTTGACGCTGGTTCGGCTGCTGGAGGCGGGCGCGCACTGAGTTCGGCGGCCTCAGCAACTCGTCCGCCTCAGTAGTGCGGCGGTCGCCCGTCGCCCGCGTGGCCCAGGCGGCCGAGCGGTTCGGACCCGTCGGCCGCAGACTGATCGCGCAGCCGGCCCAGTTCTCGCACCAGCGCATCGATCTGCGCCTGCTGGCGCACGACGACGTCGTTGAGTTGCTCCACCAGGTCCTCGGCAAACGCGGCCTTGACCTCCAGATCGACCAGACGGCGTTCGATGTCTTCGTCGCTGAGCATGGGCGGGGGCGGCTGAAAAGAAGGGGCTGAAAAGAAGAAAGCCGCTGCAGGCAGAACCTGCAACGGCTTCTTGATTTGTTGGCGGAGCGGACGGGGCTCGAACCCGCGACCCCCGGCGTGACAGGCCGGTATTCTAACCAACTGAACTACCGCTCCAGACTTGCGGTGGTGGCTGCGGCGGCATCGCTGCCTGCCCAAGTGCCGCCTGACTTGGCGTCCCCTAGGGGATTCGAACCCCTGTAATCACCGTGAAAGGGTGGTGTCCTAGGCCTCTAGACGAAGGGGACGTGACTGGCTTGATCCTTCTTCCCTTGAACAGCGCTTGTGGCAGGAGACTCCGGTCAACCTTGGTGGAGGTAAGCGGGATCGAACCGCTGACCTCTTGCATGCCATGCAAGCGCTCTCCCAGCTGAGCTATACCCCCGTTTCTGGACTTCAGGAGTCTTCCGTCGGACCCGGCGCACAAGGCATCAAACTGCCATCTGCGCCAAGCCCGAAGCACTGTTCAAGCGAGCCCAAAAGTATAGCCCACAAACTCAGACGTGCCGCAAGCGCCAGAGCACGGCGTCGCGCGGGAACAGCGCCAGCACGGCATCGATGCTCGGCGTCTGCGCCCGGCCGCAGACCAGCACGCGCAGCGCCGGCGCCAGTTGCGGCAGCTTCAAGCTGTGTTCGGCCAGCACTGCCTTCATTGCCGCGGCAATGCCGGCCTTGTCCCAGGGCACCAGTTCGGCATCGGCCAGACGGTCGCGCAGCACGCGCAAGGCCGGGCGCACGGCCTCGGTGACATGGGCTTGCAGGTCGGCATCGCTGGCGGGCACCTCGACGAACAGCATCTGCAGCCAGTCGGCCAGTTCGACGACCGTGCTGCAGCGGTCCTTGAACAGGGCACAGGCGGGCACCAGGGCAACTGGATCCAGACTGCCCGCACCGCCAGCTCCGATGACAGCGACCACCCCACGGCCTGCCAGCTGCGCCGCTGCCAGGGTCGCCAGGCGCTGGTCGTCCGCCGCCTTGATGTACTGCGCATTGACCCAGGCCAGCTTGGCCGGGTCCCATTGGGCCGGGCTTTTCGCAAGGTGGCTGCCGTCGAACCACTGCACCATCTGCTCGCGGCTGAACAGTTCTTCGTCGCCGTGGCTCCAGCCCAGTCGCGCGAGGTAGTTCAGCATCGCCTCGGGCAGGTAGCCGTTGTCGCGGTAGGCGGTGACGCTGACCGCCCCTCGGCGCTTGCTCAGCTTCTGCCCGTCGTCGCCCAGGATGATGGGACAGTGGCCGAAACGCGGCAGCTTGGCATCCGGCCCGGCAATCGCATGGAAGATGTTGATCTGCCAGGGCGTGTTGTTGATGTGCTCGTCGCCGCGGAAGACGTGCGTGATGCGCATGTCCCAGTCATCGACGACGACGGCGAAGTTGTAGGTCGGCACGCCCCAGGCGGCAGCGCCGTGCGCTGCGTCTGCGGATGCGTCTGCGGATGCGTCCGCTGATGTGTCTGCGGATGCGTCTGCCGATGCGGGCCGCAGGATGATGAGATCGTCGATCTCCTCGTTGCTGATGCGGATGGGGCCCTTCACCAGATCGTCCCAGGCGACGCTGCCGTCCTCGGGGTTGGCGAATCGCACCACCGGCGCCACGCCAGCGGGCGGTTCGGGCAGGCGCTTGCCGGGCCGGGGGCGCCAGCGGCCGTCGTAGCGGGTCTTCTCGCCGCGTGCACGCTGCGCCTCGCGCATCGCGTCCAGCTCTTCGGGCGTGGCATAGCAGCGGTAGGCGGTGCCGGCTTCGATCATCTGCTCGACCACGGCGTGGTAGCGCGCCAGACGCTGCATCTGGTAGATCGGGCCCTCGTCGCAGTCCAGACCCAGCCACTGCATGGCGTCCAGGATCTGCTGCACCGACTCCTCGGACGAACGCGCGACGTCGGTGTCCTCGATGCGCAATACGAACTGCCCGCCGTGGTGGCGCGCATAGGCCCACGAATACAGCGCCGTGCGCGCCGTGCCCAGGTGCAGGAAGCCGGTGGGCGAAGGCGCAATGCGGGTGCGGACGGTGGGGACGGTGGGGACGATCGGGACGGCCACGCTCGGGTCAGGACGGTTCATGCTGGGATGTCAACGCCGCTGTGCGGCCAGCGGGCCCAGCCCGCGCGCCAGGTCGGCCTTCAGGTCGTCGATGTGCTCCAGGCCCACGGCCACACGCACCAGGCCTTGCGTGATGCCGGCGGCCTGGCGTTGCGCTTCAGACAGCCGGCCGTGCGAGGTGCTGGCCGGGTGCGTGATCGTGGTCTTGGTGTCGCCGAGGTTGGCGGTGATGCTGCAGATGCGCGTAGCGTCGATGGTGGCGAAGGCAGCGGCGCGCTCGGTGCCGGCATCGGCGTGCACGATGAAGGACACCACCGCGCCACCACAGCCGGCCTGCTGCGCCATCGCCAGCGCGTGCTGCGGGTGCGAGGGCAGGCCGGGATGGAACACGCGCTGCACGGCAGGCTGCGCCTGCAGCCACTGCGCCAGCAGCAGCGCCGTGGCGCTCTGCGCCTGCATGCGCACTGCCAGGGTCTCCAGCCCCTTCAATACCACCCAGGCGTTGAAGGGCGACAGGCTCATGCCGGCGCTGCGCATGGTCGGCACGAACCTGGCGTCGATCAATTCGGCCGGGCCGCACACCGCGCCGGCAATCACACGCCCCTGCCCGTCCAGGTACTTGGTGCCGCTGTGGATGACGAGGTCGGCACCCAGCTTCACCGGCTGCTGCAGCGCCGGGCTGCAGAAGCAGTTGTCGACCGCCAACAGGGCACCCGCCTCATGGGCGACCGCGGCCAGCGCCGCGATGTCGCAGACCTCGGTCAGCGGGTTGGTCGGCGATTCGGCAAACAGCAATTTCGTCGTTGGCCGCATCGCATCGCGCCACTGCGACACCTCGGTCTGCGACACGAAGCTGGTCTCGATGCCGAACTTCGCAAAGTCCTGGAACAGCTTGATGGTGCTGCCGAACACGCTGTGCGAGCACACCACATGGTCGCCCGCCTTCAGCAGCGACATCACCGTGATCAGGATCGCGGCCATGCCGCTGGCCGTGGCGATGCAGCCCGTCGTGCCCTCCATCGCCGCCAGCCGCCGTTCCATCATCGTGACGGTGGGGTTGCTGAAGCGGCTGTAGACGAAGGCCTCTTCTTCGTTCGCGAAGCGGCGCGCGGCGGTCTCGGCGTCGGGGTGGACAAAGCTGCTGGTGAGGTACAGCGCCTCGCTGTTCTCGCCGTACTGCGAAGGCGGCAGGCCCTCCCGCACGGCCAGGGTCTCCAGCCGGGTCTCGGCCGGCAGTGACACCCGCGGGATCATGCGCCCTGCTCCGCGCCGTGGTCGGAGCCCTGCAGCGCCAGGCGTGAACGCACCGGGTCCTCGTCCTCGCCCGGCTGCGAGCGGCGCTGCTCGGCCATGGTCGCAAAGTCGGCGGCGCTGACGTCGCCGGTGATGTAGATGCCGTCGAAGCAGCTGGCCTCGAAGCCCTGCACATGCGGGTTGAGCGCACCGACGACGCGCTTCATGGCATCGACATCCTGATAGATCAGCGCATCGGCACCGATGAAGGCGCGGATTTCCTCGATGCTGCGGCCGTGCGCGATCAATTCATTGTGGGTCGGCATGTCGATGCCATAGACGTTGGGAAAACGCACCGGCGGCGCCGCGCTGGCCATGTAGACCTTGCGCGCCCCGGCCTCACGCGCCATCTGCACGATCTCCTGGCTGGTGGTGCCGCGCACGATGGAATCGTCTACCAGCAGCACGTTGCGGCCCTTGAATTCGACACCGATGGCGTTGAGCTTCTGGCGCACGCTCTTCTTGCGCACCGACTGCCCGGGCATGATGAAGGTGCGACCGACATAGCGGTTCTTGACGAAGCCTTCGCGGTAGGGCTTGCCGATGCGGTGGGCCAATTGCATGGCGCTGGGGCGGCTGCTTTCGGGAATCGGGATGACGACGTCGATTTCCTGCGGCGGCATGGCATTGATGACGCGCTGCGCCAGCGTCTCGCCCAGGTTCAGCCGCGCCTGATAGACGCTGATGCCGTCCATCACCGAGTCGGGACGCGCCAGGTAGACGAACTCGAAGATGCAGGGGTGCAGCGACGGCTTGTCCGCGCACTGGCGGGCGTGGATGCGGCCCTGCAAGTCGACGAAGACGGCCTCGCCCGGCGCCACGTCGCGCACCACGCGGTGGCCCGTGCCCTCGATGGCGACGCTCTCGCTGGCCAGCATCACCTCACCATCGGCGCCCTGCCCCATGCACAGCGGCCGGATGCCGAAAGGGTCGCGGAAGGCCAGCAAGCCATGCCCGGCGATCAGCGCCACCACCGCGTAGCTGCCCTTCACGCGCCGGTGCACGGCGGCCACGGCGCGGAAGATCTCGTCCGGCGTCAGCGGCAGGTCGCGCGCGGCCAACTCAAGCTCGTGCGCCAGCACGTTGATCAGCACCTCGGTGTCGCTCTCGGTGTTGATGTGGCGGCGGTCGATGTCGAACAGTTCGGCCTTCAGCGCCTGCGCGTTGGTCAGATTGCCGTTGTGCACCAGCACGATGCCGAAGGGCGCGTTGACGTAGAAGGGCTGCGCTTCTTCTTCGCTGTAGGCATTGCCGGCCGTGGGGTAGCGCACCTGACCCAAGCCGATGTGGCCTGGCAGGCCGCGCATGTTGCGGGTGCGGAAGATGTCGCGCACCATGCCGCGCGCCTTGTGCATGAAGCACTTGGTGCCGAGCATGGTGACGATGCCGGCCGCGTCCTGGCCTCGGTGCTGCAGCAGCAGCAGCGCGTCGTAGATGAGCTGGTTGGCGGGCGCCTGGGAAATCACGCCGACGATGCCGCACATGGTGTCTTGCCTGGTTGGTGGAGCGTTGGGTTCAGGTCGCTGTACCGGAGGTCTCCGGCGCCCCCGACGTGGACGGTGCAGGCGGGGCCGGCCAGGCCGGCACGGCGGGCAGGCCCGGCAGGTCCTTCAGCTTGGGCCAGGTCTTGGGCAGCAGATCGCGGGCCTGTGCGGGCAGCAGCGGCAGCAGGCTGCGCAACAGCGTGTCCAGCCAGCTTGCGCCCTGCGATGCACGCCATGCCTGCGATTGTGCGGCCGGCGAGGTCGTGACCACCATCGTCAGTGCCAGCAGCAGTACCAGCCCGCGCAGCGCGCCAAAGCCCGCGCCCAGCAGGCGGTCGGGCAGCGACAGCGGCGTGGCGTGCAGCAACAGGCGCACCAGCCGGGCCAGCAGCCCCCACAAGATCAGCGCGCCGATGAAACCCAGCGCGAAGGCCGCGCCCAGCGCCAACGCAGACCCGGCCTCCAGCGGCAGTTTGGGCGCGATCCAGGGCGCCGCCCACTGCGCCGCGAACCAGGCCACGACCCAGCCAGCCAGCGACAGCACTTCGAACACCACGCCGCGGAACAGGCCCACGATGACCGAGCCCGCCAGCACCGCCAGCAGCAGCCAGTCGACCCAGCCCATTGCGTGCAGCGTGTCGCCCGCCATCACAGGGTCAGGATGGCGGCGGGCAGGCCGGCGGCGCGAAGCCTGGCGCCAGCGGCCTCGGCCTCGGCGCGCGTCGCGAACGGGCCCACACGCACGCGGGTGCGTTCGCCAGCCTGCGTCTTGATGACCTGGGTGTAGGTCTTCAGGCCGAGGCGCTCGGTCCTCTGCCGCGCCTCGCGCAGCGCACGGGCTTCGGTGTAGGCGCCGACCTGCACCACAAAGCGGCCGACCGTGGCGTCAGCGGCCAGGGCCGGCGCAGGCGCAGGCGCAGGCGCAGGCGCCGCGACGGTCGCGGCTGGCGGTTTCGCAACAGCAGGCGCGGCACGGGCTGCGACAGGGGTTGCGACAGACGGCGCGGCTGACGGCGCGACAGCGGGTGCCGCCGGAACGGTTTCAGGTGCAGGCGCGGGTGCAGGTGCAGGCACGGGTACGGGCACGGGCGAGCTGTCGGGCCGGGGCTCCACCGGCGTTACCGCAGTTTCGGCCACGCCACTGCGATCGGCAGCAACCACGGGTCCGGGGTCCGCCGCGGAGGGCGGCGGATAAGGCAGCGAAGTGGACTCGACGCCCACGCTGCCCGATACCGCGCCGGGTGCGACGACGATGGCCGTGTCGCTGGCCAGCGGGCGGGGCTCGGTCTCGAACACCAGCGGAAAGGCGACCACGCCAGCCACCAGCAGCACCAGGGCGCCGATCAGGCGCCGACGCGCCGCGGTGCGCGCCGCCTGCAGGTCCAGCCCGTCCGCCGGTGCGGCACCGCGGGCGCGTCCCGCACCGGAGCGGGGGCCGGGGGCGCGCGAGGCACTGGCGCCGCTGGCGCCGTTTGCGGCGCGCCGCTCACGCCAGGCTTTGAACAGGGACAGGGGCATGCAGCGCGGTGTGAGGACCTTGGAACCGGGGGCTGGAGACCTCCGGCCAGCCGGTGCAACTGGTGAATCGGGTAAATCGGATGAATCGGGATCAAGCCAGGTGCGGGGCACCCAGCCGGGGCAGACCTTCCTTCAACACACCACCGACGGTGTAGAAGGACCCGAAAACGACGATTCTATCGACCGGGTCTGCACTGGCCGCGGCCACGCGCAGGGCCTCGCCGGGGCTGCTGTGCAGTTGCACGCTGGCGGTCGGCCAGGCAGTGGCGGACGGCCTTTGGGCCTGCACCTGGGCCCAGGCATCGGCCAGGCCGGCGGCCGGCGCCGCGCGCGCGGTCGGCAGGTCGCAGAAGTGCCAGGCATCGACCAGCGGCGCCATGCGCAACAGCAGCGCCGGCACGTCCTTGTCGGCCATGGCGCCGAACACGGCATGGGTGCGCGGGTGGTAGCCCATCGCGTCCAGGTTCAGCGCCAGCGCGCCCACGGCATGCGGGTTGTGGGCGACGTCCAGCACCAGGGTGGGCTGGCCGGGCACGATCTGGAACCGGCCCGGCAACTCCACCATCGCCAGCCCGCTGCGGATGGCCTGGGCGCTGACGGGCAGGCGGTCGCGCAGCGCTTCGAGCGCGGCGATGGCGCCCGCAGCATTCAGCAACTGGTTGGCGCCGCGCAATGCCGGGTAGGACATGCCGCTGTAACGACGGCCGCGGCCGGCCCAGTTCCACTGCTGGCGGTCGCCGGTGTGGTTGAAGTCGCGGCCGACCGTCCACAGGTCGGCGCCGATGCCTTGCGCATGCGCCACCACACTGGCGGGCGGCAGCGGGTCGCTGACGATGGCGGGCTTGCCCGGTCGCATGATCTGGGCCTTCTCGCGCCCGATGCTTTCACGGTCCGGCCCCAGCCATTCCATGTGGTCCAGATCGATGCTGGTGATGACGGCACAGTCGGTGTCGAAGGCGTTGACCGAGTCGTAACGCCCGCCCAGCCCCACCTCGAGAATGACCACGTCCAGCGGCGCCAGCGACAGCAGCCGGGCGATGGCGAGGGTGCTGAACTCGAACTGCGTCAGCGTCGTTGCGCCGCGCGCTGCTTCGACGGCGGCAAAGTGCGGCACCAGATCGTCCGCCGCCACCGGCGTGCCGTTGACGCGGCAGCGTTCTTCGAAGTGAACCAGTTCCGGCTTCTGGTACAGGCCCGTGCGGTACCCGGCGTGGCGGCAGATCGATTCCAGCATCGCGCATGTGCTGCCCTTGCCATTGGTGCCGGCCACGGTGATGACGGGCACCTCGAAACGGATGCCCAGGGCCCGCGCCACCGTGACCGTGCGCTCCAGCGACAGGTCCATGGTCTTCGGGTGCATCGCGGCGCAATGCGCGAGCCAGTCGGCCAGGGTGTGGGGTGTGCTCATCGTGATCCTGAAATGACAGCGGGCCGCGAACGGCCCGCTATTGAGTGCTTCAAGCGCCTCAAGCGCTTCAAGCGCTTCAGGCCACGGCGTCTGCCGATTGCCGCTGCAGCATCGCCAAAGCCCGCGCGATGGTCGGCCGCAGTTGGCGCCGGTCGACGATCATGTCCAGCGCGCCCTTGGTGATCAGGAACTCGCTGCGCTGGAAGCCCTCGGGCAGTTTCTCGCGCACGGTGTTCTCGATCACACGCGGGCCGGCAAAGCCGATCAGGGCCTTGGGCTCGGCAATGACGACGTCGCCCATGAAGGCGAAACCGGCCGAGACGCCGCCCATGGTCGGGTCGGTCAGCACGCTGATGTAGGGCAGCTTCGCCTTGCCCAGGCGCGTCAGCGAGGCATTGGTCTTGGCCATCTGCAGCAGCGACAGCAGGCCTTCCTGCATGCGTGCGCCGCCTGTGGCGGCAAAGCTCACAAAGGGCACGCGCTGTTCGATGGCGGCCTCGACCCCACGCACGAAACGCTCGCCGACCACGCTGCCCATGCTGCCGCCCATGAACTCGAACTCGAAGCAAGCCACCACCAGCGGCACGCTCATCACCGCGCCGCCCATGACGACCAGTGCGTCGGTCTCGCCCGTGGCCTCGAGCGCGTCTTTCAGGCGCTGCGGGTACTTCTTGCTGTCCTTGAACTTCAACGCGTCGACCGCCATCACCTCCTGCCCGATCTCCCAGCGACCCTCGGGGTCGAGAAAACCATCGAGCCGCGCCCGCGCACCGATGCGGTGGTGGTGCTCGCACTTGGGGCAGACATTCAGGTTCTTCTCGAGGTCGGTCTTGTACAGCACCGTCTCGCACGAAGGGCACTTGATCCACAAACCCTCGGGCACAGCGCGCCGCTCGGAGGGATCGGTGGGCTGGATCTTCGGCGGCAGCAATTTGTCGAGCCAACTCATGGTTGATGCCTCTTGGTGGGTTGTTCGCAGAGCAGGTCTG
>JBBSCX010000002.1:0-49109 GCA_038249905.1 Burkholderiales bacterium | reverse complement strand
GTTCTCGCGCCGCGCCGCGGCCGAGATGGCGGCGCGCAGTGGGCGGCTGCTGCACCTGGCGGCGGGCCTGCCGGCGCACGTGCCGCCACCGCAATTGCCCTGGTGCGGCACCTTCCACGCCATCGCCGCGCGCTGGCTGCGCGAGCATGCCGACGACATCGGCCTGCCTGCGGGGCACACCGTGCTGGACCGCGGCGACGCCGAAGACCTGATGGCGCAGCAGCGCACCTCGCTCGGCCTGGCGCGCACGGCGGGGCGGCGCCGCTTTCCGCTGGCCGGCACCTGCCTGGCCATCCATTCGCGCTGCCTGGGCACACGCCAGGCCTTGCACGAGGTATTGGCCGATCACTTTCCGTGGTGCGCCGTGCACCAGGCCGATCTGGCGCGGCTGTTTGCCGCCTACGCCGGCGCCAAGGCCGCCCAGCACGCGCTGGATTTCGACGATCTGCTGCAGGCCGCCTGGCACCTGCTGCAGCACCCGGTGCTGGGCGCGCGGCTGCGCGGGCGCTACGACCACATGCTGGTGGACGAGGTGCAGGACATCAATGCGCTGCAGGCCGACATCGTGCACGCGCTGCGCCCGGGTGGCATCGGCCTGACGGCGGTGGGCGACGCGATGCAGGCCATCTACGCCTTTCGGGGCGCCGAACTGCGCCACATCCTCGACCTGCCGGCGCGCTGCACCCCCGCGGCGCAGGTGCTGCCGCTGCGGCGCAACCACCGCAGCACGCCGCAGGTGCTGGCCGCCGCCAACGCCATCATCGCGCTGGCCACCGAAGGCGCACCGATGGCGCTGTACGCCACGCGCAGCGACGGCCCGCGCCCGCGCCTGCACACGCCGCTGGACGAGGCCGCACAGGCACGCGGCGTGGCCGATGCGCTGCTGGCCGCACGCGAGGAAGGCGTGCCGCTGCGCCGCCAGGCGGTGCTGTTCCGCACTGCCACGCACAGCGCGGCGCTGGAGCTTGAACTGCTGCGTCGCGACATCCCCTTCGTCAAGTTCGGTGGCCTGGCCTTCATCGAGGCGGCGCATGTGAAGGACGTGCTGGCGCTGCTGCGCTGGGCCGACAACCCGCAGGCAGCCCTGGCGCAGCAACGCTGTGCGGCGCTGCTGCCCGGCCTGGGCCCGGCCGGCGTCGCGCGGCTGGCGGCGCACACCGGGCCGCTGGCCGATTTCAAACCGCCCGCGGCCGCCGCCGAGGCCTGGGCCGCGCTGTGCACGCTGCTGCAGCGGCTGCGTGAAGCACCGGCCTGGCCGGCCGAATTGCAGACCGTGCTGGACTGGTACCAGCCGCTGCTGGAACGCCGCCACACCGATGCCCGCGTGCGCCGCGCCGACCTCGATCAATTGCAGCGCCTGGCACAACGCAGCGGTGGCAGCCGCCGCGCCTTCGTCACCGGGCTGACGCTGGACCCCCCGGCCGCCGCCAGCGACGAGGCCGGGCCGCCGCGCCGCGACGAGGACTGGCTCACGCTGTCCACCATGCACTCGGCCAAGGGCCAGGAATGGGCCATCGTGCATGTGCTGAACGTCGTAGACGGCTGCATGCCGGCCGACCTGGCCACCGGCCGCGCCAGCGAGATCGAGGAAGAACGCCGCTTGCTCTACGTCGCCATGACCCGCGCCCGCGACGAACTGCAGCTGTGGGCGCCGCAGCGCATGCATGTGACGGCGCAGCACGCGCTCGGTGACCGCCATGTCACGACAGGGCTGAGCCGCTTCATCCCGCCGGTGCTGCTGGGGCATTTCGATTGCAGCCCGATCGAGCCCTGCGATCCGTGCGATCCGTGCGGAGGGGCGCCCGGCGATCCCTTTGGCGGGCCGCCGAACGCCCCGCTGCCGGCAGGCGCCAGCGCGACCACCACCCTGCCCCGGTCTGATGCCGCGGGCCTGCACTTCATGGATCTGCCAGCCCTGTTGCGAGGCCACTGGGACGCGACACCCCCGGCCTGAGCGGGCGGATGCCACATCCGGCAGCGGCCGCGGCGGCTGAGAGGCGACATCGGCGGTGCCCGCATGGGCACAATCGCGCGCTGCCATGCAGGCACTGAGAAAGCCCCCGATGAACGCCATCCACGACAACCTGCCCGGCGCCGCGCTGACCGCCGGCGACAGCGACCGCCGCCAGCAATGGCGCGACCTGGGCGCCCGCGCGCACCAGTTGCGCGCGGCCACCCGCGCTGCCGACCACTTCACCGCCCGCGGCGACGAATCCGACAGCCACACCGGGGGCTGGTTGATGTCCACCGCGGTGTCCCTGGCCGAAGACCTGGCCGCCGACATCGACAGCCTGGCGCGTGCGCTGAAGGAAGGCCCGCCCGACCCGGCGCTGCAGCAGCAGGTGGCGCCGCTGCGCGTGCGTGCGCACCAGTTGCACGCCGCCGCGCGCGCGGCCGATCACTTTCTGGAACTGGACACGCGCGAAGACCGCGACACCGGCTCGTGGCTGATTGCCACCGCGCTGGGCCTGGCGACCAAGCTGGCGGCGGAACTGGACGATCAGGTGGTGTCTTCGCGCCGCCCTGAAGGCGGCGGCAGGCGCGTGGCGAGCGCTGCGAACTGAGGTCGCGGGCCGGCGTGATTGGGAAGATCGGGGCGGATCGGGGAGATCGAGCCCGTCGGGCCGTTCGCGCCGCCCTTGCCGCTGAAGCACGGCCAGGCCGTGCTTGTGATGGTCGGGGTGGAGAGATTCGAACTCCCGACCCACTGGTCCCAAACCAGTTGCGCTACCAGGCTGCGCTACACCCCGACGAAGCCCGTGATTGTAGGCCGGCGCGCGACAGCCCTGGCAGCCCTGGCCAAGGCACCCCGACGACCTCAGCCGGTGGTGTGCACCAAGGGCTGCTTCAATCCGCCGCTTGCAGCCGAACGTGGGCCTCGGCGCGGATCGCCCCCAGGGTGGTGCGGCTGGTGCTGACGTCGGCGTCCAGCCGCAGGTGCAGCAGGGCCGGCGTGCCCGCCGCCATCGAGGCCAGTGCCTGTTGCAGTGCCGGCTCGAAGTCCGCGGTGCATTCGACGCGCGCCGCGTGCCAGCCGTAGGCACGCGCCAGGGCGGCGAAGTCGGGGTTGTGCAGGTCGCTGCCGCTGACACGGCCCGGGTATTCGCGTTCCTGGTGCATGCGGATGGTGCCGTAGCTGCCGTTGTCGACCACCACGCTGAGCAGCCGCGCCGCACGGTAGGCCATCGCCGTGGCCAGTTCCTGGCCGTTCATCAGGAAGTCGCCGTCGCCGGCCAGGTTGACCACCGTGCGCTGCGGCTGCAGCAACGCCGCGGCCACCGCCGCCGGCAGGCCGTAGCCCATCGCGCCACTGGTCGGCGCCAGCTGGGTGCGGCCATGGTGCTGCAAGCCGGGATAGCGCAGAAAGCGGTGCAGCCAGCCGCTGTAGTTGCCGGCGCCGTTGGTCCACACCGTGTCTTCTGGCAGCAGGCGCTGCAGAGTCTTGACCACCACCGCCATGTCCAGCGGCGCCACCGGCGTGTGCACGAGGTTGGCTTCGTAGTCAGCGCGCACGGTGTCGGCCTGCGCCGCCCACGGCAGTGCCTCAGGGTCGGCCGGCGCAGCCAGGGTCTCCAGCGCCTTGGCGGCACTGGCCATCGAGGCCTGCAGCATCAATTCGGCCGCATAGACCCGGCCCAGTTCCTCGGGCCCGGCGTGGATGTGCACCAAACGCTGCTGCGGCTGCGGCGCCTGCAGCAAGGTGTAGCCGCCGGTGGTCATCTCGCCCAGGCGGATGCCCAGGGCGATGACGAGGTCGGCGTCCCGCACCCGCGCCGCCAGCTTGGGGTTGATGCCGATGCCGACGTCGCCGGCATACAGCGGGTGCCGGTTGTCGAACGTGTCCTGGAAGCGAAAGCCGCAGCCCACCGGCAGTTGCCAGTTCTCGGCAAAGCGCTGCAATGCATGCGCCGCCTCGGCGTCCCAGCCGCTGCCACCGGCGATCAGGATCGGGCGCTTCGCTTCCAGCAGCATCGTGCGCATTGCCCGCAGCGCGCCGGGCGCCGGCCAGGCGCGCGCGGGCTCGGCGCGCGGCAGCACGGGCGCGGCAATCAGCGTCGTCAGCATGTCCTCGGGCAGGGCCAGCACGACCGGGCCGGGGCGGCCCTGCATGGCGGTGTGAAAGGCGCGGGCGATGTATTCGGGCAGGCGGTCGGCGCTGTCGCATTGCGCCGCCCACTTCGCCAGGCCCAGCGTGCCGGGGCCAAACATCTGGCGGTAGTCCAGTTCCTGGAAGGCCTCGCGGTCGCGCTGGTCAGAGGCCACCTGGCCGACGAACAAAATCATCGGCGTGCTGTCCTGGAAGGCCGTGTGCACGCCGATGCTGGCGTTGGTGGCGCCCGGGCCGCGGGTGACGAAGCAGATGCCGGGGCGGCCGCTGAGCTTGCCCTGGGCCTCGGCCATGAACGCGGCGCCGCCCTCTTGCCGGCAGGCGATGAAGCGGATGTGCTCGCGGTGCTGGTGGAAGCCGTCGAGCACGGCCAGGTAACTTTCGCCCGGCACACCGAAGCAGGTGTGCACGCCCTGCGCGATCAGGGCTTCGACCAGGGCATGGCCGGCGGGGCGCAGGCCGGTGGCGGGGAGGGGTGCGCGGGCGGTGTCTTGCATGGCCGGCACTGTAGCCGTGAGATGGCCTGGCGCGACACCCCGGCACTGCAGCCCAGCAGGACAGCCCGGCGTTACAGGCCGGCGTTACAACCCGGCATTACAGCCCGGCACTACAGCTTCAGGCGAGCGCGGGCTGCAGCGTCTGACGCAACCTCAGGCCCACGGCGCCCGCCGACACCACCCCCGCCGCCAAGGCCAGCGCCGCACCGCCAAACACCGCGCCGCTGAAGCCGTGGTCCAGCAGCCAGCCGAACACTGGCGCGGCGGTGGCAAAGCCTACGTCCAGGCCCGAATAGACCATGCCATAGACACGCCCCGTGGCCCCGGGCGGCGCCGCGCGCTTGATCAGCATGTCGCGTGAAGGCCCGGCCAGCCCCGTGCCCAGCCCGGCCAGCGAGGCCACCACCGCCGCCCCCAGCGCCGGCAGCCAGCCCGAGGCCACCAGCAGCAAGGCCGCGGCAGCGGCCAGCATGGCCACGGCGATGGTGGCCTCCAGGCGCTGCACGCGGGCGACGACGAAGCCGCCGATGACCATGCCCAGCGCACCGCACAGCATGTAGCCGGTGACGACGAAGGCAGTGGCCGATGGGTCCAGGCCGTACATGCGCGCCAGTGCCGGGCTGGCGAAACTCTGGATCGCGGCCAGCGCGGCGGTGCTCCAGAAGAAGAAGCTGAAGCACAGCCAGACCGAAGGCAGCTTCATGAAGGCCAGCACGTGCTCCTGCGCCGGCGGCGTGGTGCCGGTGCCGGTGACGGTGCCGGTGACGGTGCCGGCCTGGGCCGCCGCCTGGGCCGCCACCTCATGCGCCCAGGCCCCGCGGCGGTCGTCCACATGCTGGCGCTGCAAGAACAGCAGGGCGATCACCGCCAGGCCCAGCACCGCCGCAGCCAGCGGCGCGGCGCGCCAGTCGCCGGCCAGGCTGCTGATGCCGATCACGAACACCGGTGCCAAGGCCCAGCCCAGATTGCCGGTGATGCCGTGCACCGAATAGGCATGGCCCAGACGCGGCTGCGACACCCGCTTGTTCAGGATCGTGAAGTCCACCGGGTGAAAGGGCGAGTTGCCCAGGCCCAGCAGCACCGCCGCCAGCACCAGGCCGGTGTAGCTCTGCGCTGCGGCCGTGGCCAGCGCCGCGCCGACGAAGCAGCCCAGGGCCACGAACAGCACCGGGCGCGCACCCACGCGGTCGACCAGAAACCCGGCCAGCGCCTGGCCGATGCTGCTGATGACGAAGAACACCGTCATCAGCAGGCCCAGTTCGGAATAGCTGTAGCCGAAATCGCGGATGAAGGCCGGGAACAGCGTCGGCAGCAGCATCTGGAAAAAGTGCGATGTGCCGTGGGCCAGACCAATCAGGCCGATGACCTTGAAGTCCTCGTGCGCCGGGGCGGCGGCCTGGGACGGGGCGAGTGAAGCGGTGTTCATGGGCCGTGACGATAGGTGCGGCCGGACCGTCCGTGTGGCGATAGGATGCCGACTTCTGTCGAGATCCTGCCACCGCAGCCTGCGCGCCCATGGCCCACAAATCAAATCTCCACGACCTGCTGCCATCCGACCCGTTGCGCTGGGCGCCCGACGCCGCGCGGCCGCTGCGCGTGCGGGCACGCGCGCTCGACGCCGACACCCGCATCGTGCCGCATCGCCATGACTGGGCGCAGGTGGCGTTTTCGGCCACGGGCGTCGTGCGGCTGACCGCCGGACGCCACACCTACATCGTGCCGCCCTCGCGTGCGGTGTGGATCCCGCCCGGCGTCGAACATGCGGTGACGGTGATGGACGCGGCCGAGTTGCGCACGCTGTACCTGCTGCTGCCAGCGGGACGACCGATGTCGATCGGGGAAGGCGGGCGGCAAGGCAGTGGCGAACGGGGCTGCGAACAGGGCTGCGAACAGGGCCGCGGCCAGGGCCGCGACGAAGCAAATGAACCGGGCAGCGCGGCCGCCAGTGCCTGGCAGCAGTGCCGCGTGCTCGAGGTCTCGCCCTTGCTGCGCGAACTGGTGGCGCAGTTGCTGGCCCTGCCCGAGGCCCAGCCCCACGGTCCGCGCGAAGCGACCCTGGCGCGGCTGCTGCAGGACGAGTTGTGCCGCGCCCGGCCCGTGTCGCTGGGCGTGGGCCTGCCGCAGGACAGCCGCCTGCGCAGCCTGTGCGAAGCCGTGCTGGCCGACCCGGCACGCCATTCGACCCTGGCCGGTTGGGCGGCGGGCACAGGGGCCAGCGTGCGCACGGTCGCGCGGCTTTTCCGCACCGAGCTCGACACCAGCTTCGCCGAGTGGCGCCAGCAAGTGCTGCTGGCCCAGGCCTTGTCGATGGCAGCACGGCGCCAGCCGATGGCCCACATCGCTGCGGCGCTGGGCTTTCGCAGTGCCAGCGCCTTCAGCGCCATGGTGCGGCGCACCGTGGGCCAGCCGCCCAGCCGCTTCTTCCGTGCCGATGGCGTGGCACCGCTGACGGCTGCTGCGCCGGTCGCCGCAGGCACAAGCCCCGGGGCGGCCGGTCGGGCCCGCCGCTGAGTACCATCCGCGACCGGGGTCCGCGCCGACGAACGAACGCCGATGAGACCGGATCAGCGACCGGCTCAACGACCCTCCCAGCGATCGACTCAGCGATCGACTCAGCGATCGTCTCAACGACCGGCTCAGCGTTCGGCACAACCGTCGGCACAGCAACTGACAGAGAGAGCAAGTCCATGGAACAAGTGCTGTACGACTTCACCCGCCAGGACGCCAGCGGCGTCTGCCGCACCGACCAGGCCTGGGCCCGCGTGCCGCGTGCGCTGTCGCCGGCCGAGCGCGCCGCCACGCGTGAGCGCGCCGCCACGCTGCTGCGTGAACGCAGCGCCGTGCTGGTGGCGCATTACTACGTCGATGGCGACCTGCAGGACCTGGCCCTGGCCACCGGGGGCATCGTCGCCGACTCGCTGGAGATGGCGCGCTTCGGCCGCGACCATGCGGCCCAGACCCTGGTCGTCGCCGGCGTGCGCTTCATGGGCGAGAGCGCCAAGATCCTGTCGCCGCACAAGACCGTGCTGATGCCCGACCTGGAGGCCACCTGCAGCCTCGACCTGGGCTGTCCGGTCGATGCCTTCAGCGCCTTCTGCGACGCCCACCCCGACCGCCAGGTGGTGGTCTACGCCAACACCAGCGCGGCGGTGAAGGCGCGCGCCGACTGGATGGTGACCAGTTCGTGCGCGCTGGCCATCGTCGAGCACCTGAAGGCGCAAGGAAAGAAGATCCTGTGGGCGCCCGACCGCCACCTGGGCGGCTGGATCCAGCAGCAGACCGGCGCCGACATGCTTCTGTGGAACGCCGCCTGCATCGTGCACGACGAGTTCAAGGGCCTGGAGCTCGAGCTCCTGAAGCGTGATCACCCCCAGGCCATGGTGCTGGTGCACCCCGAATCGCCGGCCAGCGTCACCGCGCAGGCGCACCTGGTGGGCAGCACCTCGCAGTTGCTCAAGGCCGTCATCGACGGCACGGCGCAGGAATACATCGTCGCCACCGACAACGGCCTGATGCACCGCATGCGCCAGCTGGCCCCGGGCAAGACCCTGATCGAGGCCCCCACCTCTGGCGACAGCGCCACCTGCAAGAGCTGCGCGCACTGCCCCTGGATGGCGATGAACGCCTTGCAAGGCGTGGTCGCCGCCCTGGAAGCGCTGCAGGACGGCCCCGGCAGTGCGGCACAGCGCGCCTACGAGATCACCGTGCCCGAACCCGTGCGCAGCCAGGCCCTGGGCTGCATCGACCGCATGCTGGACTTCGTCAAGGCGAACCCGCAGGCGGTGGCCCAGCCGCGCGCCGGCTTCGTCGCCCACACGGGGGCGGCATGAGCCGGGCCGTGCCCGCCGACGCGGTGCGCGTGGCCGACCACAACGAGACGCTGGACGAAGCGCGCGCCCGCAACATCCGCGACGCCCTGGCCGAGGACATCGGCACCTGCGACTGGACCGGCCTGCTGGTGCCGGCCGGCCGCCGTGTGCAGGCCCGCGTCATCGCGCGCGAGGCGGCCGTGCTGTGCGGACGCGACTGGTTCGACGGCGTGGTGCGCGCGCTCGACCCGGGCGCGGTGCTGGACTGGCGCGTGGCCGAAGGCGCCTGGATGACGGCTGACGCCACCGTGGTGCAGATCGAAGCCGACGCCCGCGCCCTGCTGGCGGCCGAGCGCCCGGCGCTGAACTTCATCCAGACCCTGTCGGCCACGGCCACCGCCACCCGCAGGCATGTCGACGCGGCTGCCGGCGCCTCGCCACTGCCGGACGTGAACGGCATGGGCTGCGCCATCCTGGACACGCGCAAGACCCTGCCCGGCCTGCGCCAGGCGCAGAAGTACGCCGTGCGCACCGGCGGCGGCCGCAACCAGCGCCTGGCGCTGTGGCAGGGCATCCTGATCAAGGAAAACCACATCGCCGCGGCCGGCGGCATCCCGCAGGTGCTGGCGGCCGCGCGGGCGCTGGACGCCGGGGTCGACATCCAGATCGAGGTCGAGAGCATCGCGCAACTGCATCAAGCCCTGGCCGGTGGCGCCACCAGCGTGTTGCTGGACAACTTCGACCTGCCGCGCATGCGCGAGGCCGTCGCCGTCAACGCCGCCGCCGCGCGGCCGGCGCTGCTGGAGGTGTCGGGCAGCGTCGCCCTGACGCAGGTGCACGACATCGCCGCCACCGGCGTGCACCGCATCTCCATCGGCCGCCTGAGCAAGGACGTGCAGGCGGTGGACTTCTCGATGCGGGTGGCGGCCGTCGCATAGGCTTGGGCGGGCCGCCACGGCGGGCTCAAGACCCGCCCGGGGCGGCCGATATCCGGGCAACACCGTCCGCCGGAGCCCCCCGCCATGCTCGACATTCCCGACTTTGCGTCCGTCCACAACCATATCGAACGAGCTGTGCACCAGGCTGTGCTGGATCTGGCCCCAGGCTTTCCGGGCCTGGCCGGCGATGGTGAGGTGCTGGCCGACGTGGCCTGCGTGGCGCTGAACCGCCTGCCACCGCGCTACATCCGCCACGAGGTGGACATGCTGTTCTACCTGTCGGACCGCGAACGTGCCGAGTCCGAACGGCAGGTGGCCGAGGCGGTGGACTTCGCCTTCGGCTTTGTGCAGGCACGACGTGCCATGCGCGCACGTGTCTGAGGCCACTTTCCCCGGCCGCGCGCAGGCAGTGGCTGCGGCCCCGGTTGACCGGGTCGAGGAAGCCTGGTCGCTGAGCTACCTGGACGTGACGCGCGCCCTGGCGCTCGGGCGCGAGCTGGCGGCCAGCGGGGACGCCCGGGCCGCCTGGGGCTGGCTGCACGTGGCGCTGGGCGAGGCACGAATGGGCACAACCGCCGCCGCGCAGGACGCCAATGCGCGTGCCGGCGCCCTCTTCCGCAGCAGCGGCGACGCCCGCGGCCTGGCGCTGGCCGACGAGGTGCAGGCCATCGTGCTGCGGCGCCAGGGCGACGTCGAGGGATCGCGCCACCTGCAGCACGCCATCGACGCGCGCACCGGCATTCGGTACACCGCCCACGACCGCTTTCTGGCGCACAACTCGCGCGCCATCACGCACAAATTGCTGGGCCGCACCGAAGAGGCGCTGCGACATTTCTACACCGCGTCCGAGGCGGCGCAGGACACCGGCTGGCCCGGGCCGCGCATTACCGCGCTGTGCAACCTGGGCGGCTACCACCACGACCTGTTCAACCTCGAGGACGCGCGCGCCCTCAGCGAACAGGCCTTGCGCGAAGCCCGTGCCGCCGGTGCGATGGGGGTGGCGGCGCTGACGGCGGCCAACCTGATCGTCATCCACCCTGCCGCCGGACAGCTGGATCAGGCACGCGCCCTGACCTGCTTCCTGCTCGAACATGCCCACGCGCTACCGGCCGACACCGCCCAACGCCATGCCCTGCCGCTGGCCCTGGGCCACCTGGCCGCAGGTGAGCTGACAGAGGCGCAACGCCACCTCGACCAGGCCGCGGCGCGCATGACTGCCGACGGCGAGGCAGTCACCTTCTGGGCCTGGCTGCAGGCGCGCGTGGCGCTGGACGGCGGCGACGCGCAGCGGGCCTGCGAGGTGGTGACGAAGGCGCTGGCACCCGATGCGCCGGCGGCGCGCAGCGGTCAGCCCTTCGACCTGATGGAACTGCACAAGGCCGGTGCCGCCGCGCACGAGGCCCTGGGCGAACATGCCCGTGCGCTGTCGCTGCTGCGCCAGGCCCATGCGCTGTACGAACGCCTGGTGGGCCGCAGTGCGCGTGCCCGCTACGCCGCCTTGCTGGCCACGCACGAGGTGGCGACCGCACAGCGCGAACGCGACCGGGCACTCGACTCGCGCCGCACGGTGGAAGACGACCACCGCCGCCTGGCCGACCTGAACCAGGCCCTGCAGGCCAAGATGGCCGAGACCGAACTGCTGCACGCGAAGTTGAAGGAACAGGCGGTGCGCGACCCGCTGACCGGCCTGCACAACCGGCGTTACCTGTTCGAGGTCGCACCCGGCCTGCTGGAACTGTCGCGCCGTCAGAACAGCAGCTTGTGCGTGGTGCTGCTGGACCTGGACAACTTCAAATTGCTGAACGACACCTACGGCCACACCGCGGGCGACGCGGTATTGCTGAACTTCTCAGCCTTGTTGTCGCAGATGTTCCGCCGCAGCGACGTCATCTGCCGCCACGGCGGCGAAGAGTTCGTGGCCGTGATGCCCGACATCGACGCCGACGGCGCCGAGGCCATGCTGCACCGCCTGCTTGCAGCCTGCCAGGCCGAAGAGGCGCAGGTCGGTCGGCGCCGTGTGCCCGGCTGCAGCTTCTCTGCCGGCCTGGCCATCTTCCCTGCCCAGGGCCACACGCTGGAGCAGTTGCTGTCGCGCGCCGACAAGGCCCTGTACAGCGCCAAGCGCAGCGGGCGGGCGCGCATCGAACGGGCGCCGATGACGGGATTCAACACCTTCATCTGAGCGACGGGCGCAGCCGCATGATCTGAGCGACGGTCGAAGCCGCCTTGTCAGCGTCCCGCCGCGGGCGCCGGCTGCACGGCCGGCTGTTCCGCCCGTTGTTCCGTCTGTTGTTCCATCAGCAGGTAGGTGTTGAAGGCGTTCATGCGGTTGGCGGCCCGAAACAGCGGCAGGCCCTCGAACTGCGACCAGTCCGTGCGCGCATAAGCCTCCTCGAAGGGCTCCAGCTGCTGTGCCGCTGCGCCCATGGCCTGGCGCAGGTGCAGCAGATAGTCGCGCGTCAGCGCCAGGTCGGCCGCAGGGTCGCGCGACACCGGGCCGTGGCCGGGCAGCACCAGGGTCGCGCCCAGCGCCATCAGGCCCTGCAGCGACTCGATCCAGGCGCGGCTGTCGGCCTGGCCGACGAACGGAATGCGCCCGCGGAAGAACAGATCGCCCGAGAACAGCAGCCCCCGCTGCGGCACGAACACCACCAGGTCCTCGGGCGTGTGCGCTGGGCCAACATGCACGATGCGGAAGTCCATGCCGCCCAGGGTGATCGTGGTCTGCGGCGCCGTCAGCCAGTGGTCGGCAGCCACCAGGCGCGTGGCGGCATCCACCCAGGGAGCCAGATCGGTGCGGCTGGCCTGCAGGCGCTGCGCGGCGGTGTCGGACTGCAGATAGGCACGCGCGGCGGCATGGGCCCACACGCTGGCGCCGGCATCTCGGAACACCTGCAGGCCGTAGATGTGGTCGGCGTGGTAGTGGGTGACGATCACATGCCGTACCGGCTGCGGCGTGATGCGGCGGATCTCGGCCAGCATCTCGGCGGCCAGCACCGGCGAGCCCAGCGCGTCGATCACCACCACGCCCTCGGTGGTGACGACGAAGGCGGCGTTGGAGATGAAGTTGCGGTTGGCCGGCGAGCCGAGTGCGGCGGCGCCGAAGAAGGCCCAGACGCCGTCGGCGACGGGCTCGGCGCGGAGCCTTGGGGCGGCGGTGGACGCGGGTGCGGCAGCGGCAGCTTCGGCAGCATCGGCAGCGGCCTCGGCGGGCAGGGCCTGTGCATGCGTGACAGCGCCGACGCTCAGCGCGAGCCACAGCAGGCACACCGACGACATCGGCGACACGCGCCGCCCGCCCCCGCGCTTTGCCTTCGCTGCCTGTCTCATGTTCAGGGAATACGTTATATGCATATGAAACGATAGTTCAGACACGTGTTCGTGGACCCCACGCAGGTCCCATCAGGGTAAGTCATGAGATTCGAGCGTGCCCTGCACCCGGTGTCACGGCACGGGAATGGGCATCATCAAAGTGGCGTACCAAGGGTGCGCACGAAGCCTGCAATCAAGGAGACAAAAGACATGACCCCGAGACTTCGCACGTTGTGGCCGGCCCTGTCCGCAGCGTTGTTGCTGGCGATGGCCAGCGTGAGCGCCCAAGCCCAGACCGCTGCTGCCGACCCGAACCTGGCGCGCAACCTGGCTGCCACCTGCGCCAACTGCCACGGCACCAACGGCCAGGCGCGTGGCGAGATGAAGGCCATCGCCGGCTACACGGCCGACAAGATCATCGCCATGCTCGCCGACTACAAGAGCGGCAACCAGCCCGCAACGATCATGCACCAGATCAGCAAGGGCTACACCGACGAGCAGATCCGTCTGATCGCCAACTACCTGGCTGCCCAGCCGGCCAAGAAGTGAAGGAGCGCGCGATGAAAACACTGCAAACGCAAGACACCCTGGACCGCCGCGGCCTTTTGCGCCTGGGCCTGGGTGCGGGCCTGGGTCTGGGCGGGCTGATGCTGGCCGGGTGCGCCAGCACGGCCAGCGGCGGGCCTTCGATCGGCCGCGTGGTCGTCGTCGGCGGCGGCTACGGCGGCGCCACCGCGGCGCGCTACCTGAAGATGTGGGGCGGCAACATCGACGTCACGATGATCGAGCGCAATCCGCAGTTCATCTCTTGCCCGATGTCCAACCTCGTCATCGGCGGCCACAAGCAGATGCCCTACATCACCATGGGCTACGACGGCCTGAGGGCGATGGGCGTGAAGGTGGTGCAGGGCGACGTCATCGCCATCGACGTCGCAGGCAAGAAGGTGCGGCTGCAGGGCGGCGTCGAACTGCCCTACGACCGGTTGGTGGTCTCGCCCGGCATCGACTTCATGACCGAACAGATCGGTGGCCTGCAGGCGGCCCTGGCCGCCGGCACGGTGGCCCACAGCTGGAAGGCCGGCGAGCAGACCGCGCTGCTGCGTCGCCAGCTGGAAGCCATGCCCGATGGCGGCGTGTTCGCCATCGCCATCCCCAAGGCGCCCTACCGCTGCCCGCCCGGGCCGTACGAACGGGCCTGCATGGCGGCCAGTTACCTGAAGGTGGCCAAGCCCCGGTCCAAGGTGCTGGTGCTGGACGGCAACCCCGAGATCACGTCCAAGAAGGGCCTGTTCGAACGTGCCTTCAAGCAGCACTACGAAGGCATCATCGAATACAAGCCCAACTCCGAGATCAAGGAAGTCAGCGGCACGACCGCGAAGACCGAGTTCGAGGACGTGAAGGCCGACGTGCTGAACGTGATCCCGCCGCAGCGGGCTGGCGACCTGGTGCGCAGTGCCGGGCTGATCAACGTCAACAACCGCTGGGCCGGCGTGAACTGGCTGACGATGGAAAGCACGGCCGCGGCGGGCGTGCACGTGCTGGGCGACGCCACCTTCTCGGCGCCGGCCATGCCCAAGAGCGGCCACATGGCCAATCAGCACGCCAAGGTGGCAGCCGCGGCCATCATCAACCTGCTCAAGGGCGAAGCGGTGAGCAGCACCCCGGTGGTGATGAACACCTGCTACAGCTTCGTCACGGCGCGCGACGTGGTGCACGTCGCGTCGGTGCACCAGTACGACGATAAGGACAAGACCTTCAAGACGGTGCCGGGTTCGGGCGGTGTCTCCACCGCTGCCAGCCAGATCGAAGGTCGCTATGCGCTGGGCTGGGCCGACAATATCTGGGCCGACATGCTGGCGCTGTGAACGCTGGCCGTTCCAGACGACGGGCCGTTGCACCAGCCAGGCCGGCCTGCACCACAGGCCGGCCTGGACAACTGAACCCGGTGGCGCTACTTCAGGCCCGAGATAAAGCTGGCCAGCGCCTTCATCTCCGCCGGGCTCAGCCTGGACGCGATCTGCACCATCACGCCGGAGTCGTTGCGGCGCTGGCCCTGACCGAAGGCCTTGAGCTGGTTCTCCGTGTACAGCGCATGTTGCCCGGCCAGGCGCGGCAGGGTCTCGGCGCCATGGCCCTGGGCGCCGTGGCAACTGCTGCAGGCGAGTAGGCCGGCCTCGGGCCTGCCGCGCTCGAAAAGGGCCTGGCCGCTCTGCGCCAGGGCCGGGTCAGCCACGGTGTGCGCCGCCACCGGCCGGGCCTCGAAGTAGCGACCCAGGGCGTCGAAATCCTGGGAGGACAGGTCGCGCACCATGGGCTGCATGGTGCTGCTCTGGCGACGGCCGCTCTTGTAGTCGGCCAATTGCCGCGCGGTGTAGGCCGCATGCTGGCCGGCCAGGCGCGGAAACAGCGGTGTCGAGCTCTCGCCGTCCATGCCATGGCAGACAAAGCACTGGCTCTGCACGATGTCCTCGGCCCGATTCGTTTCGGCCGCGGCCCAGGGACAGGCGCCGAACATCAGCGCCAGCAGCACCAACGCAGCGCTGACGCGGTGTCGCTTCATGCAGCGCCGCTCATGGCTTGATGTAGGCCGCGCCTTCCTTCTGCAGCTTGGCCAGGCGCACCACGCCCGAAGGCGTGAACTCGGCTTCCTGGATGAACTGTTCGCGCTTCAGGTTGCGGTTCTTCAGCGTGATGTCGCAGATCTCGAACTTCACCCCACGGGCCACCAGCGCCGACACGGGGCCGGCAAAGACACTGCCGTTGTTGTCCTTCGCGCCCTCCATCAGGAAGTCCACGCCCTGGGCATGGGTCACAACCGTGATGCGCGCCTTGGGGTCCACGTCGAGATGGTTGCGGATATTGCGCAAACCCTTGATGCCCTGCGCGGCCGCGTCGTCGATGTGATAGACGACGGCGTCCTGCGCCAGCGCCGGGGTGGCGACGGCAGCCACACAGGCCAATGCGGCGATGGCGATGCAATGCTGAAAGGTCTTCATCTGCGGTCTCCTGAGTTCGAGTTTGAATGCCCTGCAGCCAGGGCGCGCCGACTATGCCAGCCCGGCGTTGCCCTTGACGCCGACCAGGCGTGGGGTGTTGAGGCGCCGCGGCGCCACGCGCTTGCCAGGGCGCGCGGCGAGCCAGCTTTCCACCAGTTCCCACACGGGCTTGTTGCCGGCGTCGCGCGCTTCTTCGGCCACCGGGGCCCAGCCCGCCACCTTGTAGCTCTTGTCGGCTTCGATCGGCTTGCCGTTCAGCCGCATGTCGCTGATGCGCCCGCCCATGCCGGCAGCAGGGTCCAGCGTGTATTGCAGCCCGCCCACACGCACCATGTCGCCGCCCTGCTGGTAGTAGGGGTCGGGGTTGAACAGGTTGTCGGCCACGTCCTCGAGGATGGTCTTGATGGTCGCGCCGCTCAGGTTCGACAGCGTCGCGTAGGGATAGGTGATGGCCACCTGGTCCATCATCAGTTCACGCGTGATGGCCTGCCCTGGCAGCAGGCTGGTGCCCCAGCGAAAGCCGGGGCTGAAGGCGATGTCGGCGCCCTGCACGTCCATCAGCGCGTCGCACAGCAGTTGGTCCCAGCTGCCATTGAAGTTGCCGCGGCGGTACAGCAGGCCATCGGTGGTGGCCAGGGTCTCGCCCAGCCTGGCCTCGAACGGCGCCCGCGACTTCGTGATCAATGCGTCCATCGCCGGGTCGGCCGGCAACTGGTTGCTGAACACCGGCAGCAGACGGTACTGATGGCGGACGATGCGGCCGTCCTTGATCTCGAAGTCCATCACGCCCAGGAACTTGCCATTGCTGCCTGCGTTGGTGACGAGCGTGGTGCCGCCCGGGTTCTTCACCGGCACCGCCAGGGGCACGCCGTCGTGCGTGTGGCCGCCGAAGATGGCGTCGATGCCGCGCACGCGGCTGGCCATCTTCAGGTCGACGTCCATGCCGTTGTGGCTCAGCACCACCACCAGCTTCGCACCCTTGGCACGGGCATCGTCCACGGTCTTCTGCATGCCCTCTTCCTGGATGCCGAAGCTCCAGTCGGCCACCAGATAGCGCGGGTTGGCGATCGGCGTGTACGGAAAGGCCTGCCCGATGATGGCCACCGGCACGCCATTGACCTCACGCAGGGTGTAGGGCTTGAAGACCGGGTCCTCGAAGTCGGTGGTCTTGACGTTCTGGGCCAGGAATTCGGTGTGTCCCTTCAGGTCACCGTCGACGATGGACTTCACCCGCTGCATGCCGTAGGTGAATTCCCAGTGACCCGTCATCACGTCCACACCCAGCAATTTGCAGGCATCGACCATGTCCTGCGCATGGGTCCACAAGCTGGTGGCGCTGCCCTGCCAGGTGTCGCCGCCGTCCAGCAACAGCGCGCCCGGTCGGCTGGCGCGCATGCGCTTGATGAGCGTGGCCAGATGGGCGAAGCCGCCGACGCGGCCGTAACGCCGCGCCGCACTTTCGAAGTCCAGGTAGGTGTAGGCATGCGCCAGCGCCGTGCCCGGACGCACACCCGCCGCCTTCAGCAGGTGTTCACCGACGAGGTGCGGCAACTGCCCGGCCATGCCCGCCACACCCAGGTTGACGCTGGGCTCGCGGAAGTGGATGGGCTTCAACTGCGCGTGGCAGTCGGTGAAGTGCAGCAGGCTGACCAGGCCCGTGCCGTTGCCGACCTTGCCACCGAAAGGCGGCAGGTCGTACAGCCCGGCCGCGGCGGTGGCCGCGTCGGCTTCGGCCCAGCGGCCCAGGCCCATGCCCGCGGCCGAGGCGGCCGCCAGCACCTGCAGGAATTCGCGCTTGGCGAGGCTCATGATAAGTAAATGCTTATGTTTGAATGAAAATGAAACCCGGCCGTGGCCGGGCTCGCGCTCAGGTCCCCGTTCTGGGCCTACTGGTTGACCGGCGAACGCGGGTCCAGCAGCAGCGACATCAGGTCGCGCATCTGCTTCTCGTCCAGCAGCCCGACATGGCCGAAACGCGGCATGTTCGAGCAGGCTGCATACGCCTTGCTGTTGTACAGCTTCGTCCAGGTGTACTGGATGATGGGCAGGGCCGTGGGCGCAGCCACATCGCTGATGCCGCGGTTCTTGCCGTACTGGTACAGGCTCGGACCGATATTGCCGTAGGACACTTCGGCCTTGCTGATCTGGTGGCAGTTGTAGCAATTGCCGCCATTGGCGCTGCCCGGTGCGTCGGTCCAGGTCGCGCCGCGGCCGTTCTGCGCCAGGCGTTCGCCGGCGGCAAAGTCGCCGAAGTACTGGCCGTCGGCAGGCCACTTGATGCTGGTCTTGGCCTCTTCCATGATGCGTTGCGCCACGGCGTCGGACGGTGGCTTGTCCGACGAGCAGGCCGACTGGCCCAGGTCCTGCTTGAGCCGGTCGACCTTGGCGATGCCCTGGTCGCGGAACGAGCTCATGATGGTCTGGGTGGCCAAAGCGTCGAGCTCGGCCGAGGTGGGCGAGGGCGCGGTGGCGCAACCGGCCACCAGCACTGAAGCCGCAACGGCAACGCCGGCGAGGGTGGTGATGTGCGATGTCTTCATCGTCTTCTCCTGCTTCAGCGCTTGATGGACGGCGCGATCGACGCGGCGCCCTTGGCGTTCACGCCCATGTAGGTGCCCAGGGCGATGGTCACGTCGGAGGCATATCCCGGGTACGGGAAACGCTGCTGGCGAAAGCAGTCATTGAGCCGGCGCTGCATGCCCCACAACTCGCCGCTGGACACGCGGTAGGCGGGCCAGGCTGCAAACCCGACGCCGTCGCCGGGGTTCTTGGTCAGGTTGGGCAGGTCCTGCAGGCGGATGCGCTGGCCTTCGACGCTGTGGCACGACGCACAAGAGAAGTCGTGCGTGCCGCCGCGGTAGAAGAAGGCCCGCTTGCCGATCTCGTACGACAGCTTTTCCTGCGCATGCGACTGCGGCAGGTTCATCTTCATGCCACGCGACTCGGCAGAGATCCAGGCCACCAGACCTTCCATGTGGCGCTGCTCGCCACGGCCGAAACGTTCTTCGGTCACGGCCTTGGCCTCGATGCCCTGCAAGGTGGTCATGCAGGTCAGCAGGCGCGATTCCAGGTCCTGCACCTTCTGCGTGTCGGCAAACCAGCGCGGCAGTTCGACGAAGGCGCCCTTGACCACGCCGGGGCCCTTGCCCAGGTCGCACTGGCTCATGTCGGCATTCTTCGGGCCGCGCTTGGTTTTCCAGAGTTCCTGACCTCTGGCTTCGAAGAGTTCAGCCGGGTTGCCGTCGGCCAGCATCGCGCGGTACTCGGCGATGCCGTCGGCAGCACTCTTGGTCTGCGCCGCCAAAGGGCCGGCCAGTGCCATGCCAGCCAGCGCAAGCAGGCCGGCACAGAGGGAAGCTGTCTTCATGTTGTTTGTCTCCTCGGGTCCATCACACACCGGTGGGGGGTCCGGTACGGTTGCGCCGCAGCGCGGGTCAGCTCACCGTGGCTTCGTCGGTGCGGCTGTCGCCCTTGTTGTCCTTCCACATCACGGTGATCTTGTCGCCCGCCTTCGCGCCCCTGACGCTGAACTGCATGAAGGGGTTCTTCGCCACCGACGGGCCCCACTGCGCGTTCAACACCGTCTTGCCGTTGTGCGCGGCGCTGACTTCCTGGATGAACCAGGCCGGGATCAGGGCGCCAGCGCCGTCGCGGCGCAGGCCGGTTTCCATTTCGTGGCTCATCAGCACACGTACCGTGGCCTTGTCGCCTGCCACCTGGGCGCGGATGCGCATCGGGTCTGCCATGTCGTTCTCCTTGGTTGCTGTGAAGGGGTCGGTGCGGCTTCAGCCGCCGCAGCCGCCCAGCGTGACCTTGATTTCCTTGACCGCGTACAGCGCACGGCCGTCGTTCATCAGCGCCACGGCGTAGACGTTGGACGACTGCCCCATCTTCACGCGCGTGTTGAAGTTGGCGTCGACACTGTCAGTGACGTCGAACACCGCCGCCAGCACGCTGGGGTTCTTCTCCACCAACAACAACAGGCGTTTCACGCCTGGGGCGGTGCTGGCACAGCCCACCGGCACGACGGCGCCGTTCTCGGCAATGTCGGGGCCGGTGACGCTGACGTCCTTGCTCTCGGCCGGCACCCCGCCGCCCAGGGCCTTGACACACTCGGCCAGGGTCTTGGCCTCGAAGGCCGACTTGTTCCAGGCGGCCTGTGCCGCTGTCGGCAGCAAGCCCGTGCCGGCCAGCAGCGCGGCCACGGCCGCACTGTGGTGAAGCATCTCGCGTCGTGTCTGCATCTCTATCTCCTTTATTCCGGTTTCACTGATTTTCCCGCACCGGCCAAAGGCCTTGCATGGATGACAACCCGCAATTCTTGACCCTGGCGCCGGCCCTGTGTGCAGGCGGGCTTCATGGCACCGACACGCCAGCCAGCCAGCGCGCCAGCACTTCCGCATCCGCCGCCGGCAGGGTCTGCGCCGGCATCGGTATCGTGCCCCACACGCCGCTGCCACCGCCGACGATGCGCTGCTTCAGATAGTCCACACCGTCAGCCCGACCCCGGTACCTGGCAACCACATCATTCAATGCCGGGCCCACGATCTTGTTGGCCACGCCGTGGCAGGCCAGGCAGTTGTACTTGCGCGCCAGATCCAACACCGCGGCCGGGGGCGCTGCGACTGCCGTCACGGCAGTGATGGTCGAGGCAGCAGCGGCAAGGGCGGCGCCGGCCGGCCGCGTGGTGTCGGCGCCGCGCTGTGCGCCCACCAGGCGCTGCTGCTCGGCCAGGTTGCCGTGGTTGTTGCGGGCATGCTCGGGCAGCAGTGATGCCACCTTGGTTTCGACCGCACAGTTGCTCATGCAGGCGGCCACCTTCACATCGGGCTTGCCGCCGTTGCCCAGGCTGCGACCCGGCCACAGGCCATGGTCGGTGGTCATGCCGTTGCGATTGGGCAGGCGCTGCTGCACCTGCGCCATGTTGGCGTCGGACAGCGTGAACTCGTCGGGCAGCACGCCGCCCAGGTTCAGCAGGTAGGCCGTGACGGCATAGACCTCGTCGTGGGTCAGCGACTTCGGCGCCGTCCACGGCATGGCGCGATAGATGTAGTCCCACAGCGTGGACAGCGTGGACAGTTTCATCATCGTCGTGCGGCCCGGGAAGCCCGGGTCGGTCAGGCGCGCCACGCGGCCGGTCGCGATGTCCTTGGTCGTGGTGCCGCCCACCAGCGGCGAGAACACCTCGTTGCTCTCGCCGAAGATGCCGTGGCACGAAGCGCACTTCGCCTCCCACACCACCATGCCCTGCGCCACCGTCCCCGCGCCCTTGGGCAGGCCCTTGAAGTCGGGTCGCACGTCGATGTCCCAGGCGCGCACCTCGGCCGGCGTGGCGGGGCGGCCTATGCCTTCGAAGGCCGCCGCGGGCGCCGCGGCCAGCAAGCCCAGGCACATGCCCACGCCCAGGCCCACGCCCATGCCTGCAACCCAGGCCAGAGCCGCGGTGCCGCGTGCCATCAGTTCACGACAGCTGGACATTCTTCACCTCGCCGCTTTCCTGCACCAGCCAGGTCTGGATGGAATGGTTGTGATAGATCGACCGCGTGCCGCGCACACCGCGCAATTGGCGGTAGGTGGGTTGCACATAACCGGTGCTGTCCACGGCGCGGCTCTGGATCAACGCCGGCTTGCCGTCCCAGACCCAATCCAGCTGGAAGCGCGTCAGGCACTTGTCCATCACCGGGCCCTGCAATTTGGCGCTGCGCCAGTTGCGGCCGCCATCCACCGACACGTCCACCCGCGCCACCTTGCCGCGCCCGCTCCAGGCCAGCCCGCTGATGCTGTAGAACCCCTTGTCCAGCAACAACTGTCCGCCCGAAGGCGTCGTCACCACGCTCTTGCATTCCTGCAGGCTGCTGTACTGACGGTGCTTGCCGCCCGGCATCAAGTCGATGTAGTGCAGCACCTCGTCCTTGGCGCCATAGGGTTGGTCGCCGACCTCGATGCGGCGCAACCACTTGACCCAGCTGACGCCCTGCACCCCCGGCACCACCAAGCGCAGCGGGTAGCCGTTCTCGGGCCGCAGCATTTCGCCGTTCTGGCCGTAGGCGACGAAGACCTCGCCGCTTTCGACCATTTCCATCGGGATGGTGCGGGTCATGCTGGACCCATCGGCACCTTCGGCCAGCACGAAGCGGCCGCGCTTGTAGTCCACCCCGGCCATGTCCAGCAGCATCTTCAGCGGCACGCCGGTGAACTCGCTGCAGCTGATCATGCCGTGGCTGTATTGGCAGGTGGGCACGGCCACGTTGCCCCACTCCATGCCGGTGTTGGCACCGCACTCGATGAAGTGAAAGCGGCTCACGGCCGGCAGCCGCATCAGTTCGTCGAGGGTGAATACCAGCGGCTTCTTCATCAGCTTGTCGTCGCTGCCATTGAGCATCAGCCGGTGCCTGGACGGGTCGATGTCCCACCAGCCCTGGTGATGGCGCTCGAAGTGCAGGCCGCTGGGCGTGACGATGCCGAACAGGCTCTGCAGCGGCGCGAACGACACCGAGGCCTGGGTCGTCTGCGTCAGACCGGGGCTCTGCCGGCGCTGCACATTGCGTTCGTACTTCGAGGGCAGGCCGTAGCCGTCGGTGACAACCGGCTGGCCCAGGCCCAGGGTGTGCTCGGGCAGGTTCAGGATCTCGGGGTCGCCGTTGGCCGGCACTGCCGCGGCCGCGCTGCCTGCGGTCACCGCGGCGGTGGCGGTGGCGGCAGTGGCGAATGCCTGACGGATGAAGTCCCGCCGCCCTTGCCGGGCCTCGGCGAACACGGCACGCACGCCGCAAGCGTCGATGAAGCTCTCCGGCGCCTTGACCAGACGGCCGGCCGCATGGCCTGCGGGGGGCGGTGAGTCCCTCATGTCGCACTGTCTCCTGTTCTTGGGCGCTGTTCTTCAGCTCTGTCTTGCGACTCTTATATTAGTGATTAACGAATTAATGATTACTCGGGTTTTCCCGCGCACCCAAGTTCGGCCGCAGCGGCGCGGAAACGACAGCGACGCGCCCGTCCCGGCATGACCCGTCGACGAGCATCCCGCTCCTGTAAGGGACCGGCCGGCAAGGCGACCACAGCGAGCCGGGGTGCGCCGTCCAAGGCCCGCCGGCGCTGCAAGGCCCGGCGTGGTGCCGTGTCCCAGCCCTGCACAGGAGTCCATCGCATGTCCGCAACGTCCTCATCCCAGGTCCGTCTGTCCGGCGGTCTGTCCCGCGGTCTGTCCCGCGATTTTTCCGGCCTCTGCCGCCGTGGCGCTGCCGTCGCCATGCTCGCGCTGCTGCCGTTGTCTGCCGCCTGGGCGGCCGACGAACACTTTCTGCAGTCCGGTGTCGCCATCGGCGGCTTCGACACCGTGGCGTACCACACCCTGGGCAAGCCCACGGCCGGTTTGGCGCAGTTCACGGCCGAGTACCAGGGCGTGATGTGGCAGTTCAGCAGCGCCGCGCACCGCGACCTGTTCGCCGCCAACCCGGCGAAGTACGCCCCGGCCTATGGCGGCTGGTGCTCGGCCGGAGCGAGCAAGGGCAAGAAAGTGCCGACCAAGCCGGCCGACTTCTGGGCCGTGGTCGATGGCCAGCTGTACCTGAACAGCTCGGACGCGGCGCACAACAAGCTCTTCCTGGCCGATACCGGCGGCGTCATCCGCAAGGGCGAGTCGAACTGGAAGACGATCTTCGCCACGCCCGCGAACAAGCTCTGAAAGCCGTCCGGGCCGGGCACAGGCCGTCACGGCACCGCAACCGGCAGGGCCGGGGGCGGCTGGCGTTCAGGCCTTCTTCATTGGGCAGGTGTTGACGCCCAGCATGGTGTACAGCGGGCAAAAGCCGATGGCCGCGGCAGCCAGCGGCACCAACCCGATCCAGCCCCACATGCCGATGACGCCCGCCAGCGACTGGCCGATCAGGGACAGGCCCAGGACGATGCGAAGCAAGCGGTCCAGAGCGCCGACATTGGTCTTCATGGTTCACTCCCGAAGGTGGTGTCGGTCACGGCGACCGATCCCCAAAGTCTGCGCGTCGGCCACCGGCCGGGCCTTGACACAGATCATTCAGAAGCCCAGCTCCAGCATCAATTGCGGGCCGGTGAACTGGTATTCGAAGCGACTTCTCAGTTCGCCGCTGCTCTTGCGCTCAATCTTGTACTGCACGTGTCGCACGCCCAGACCGGCCGACAGATTGGGAGTGATCTGGCGATACAGGTTCAGCTCCGCCGCGCCCAGACCGCCACGCACGCGACTGGAGTCCACTGGCAGGTAATCGGCGCTCAGGTGCAGCGACCAGCCCGCGGCCAGCGCAAACGAGCCGTAGGCACCCAGAGTCGGCAGTGGCCCGTTGTCGCTTTCCTCCACGCCACTGGACGCCGGTGGTTCGTTGTTGATGCTGCCCTCACCCACCAATCGCAGCCGGTAACGCGTGTACTGCACACCCAGCATCACGCCTGCTTCCGCCGTCGGTGTCTTCAGCAGCGAATAGCCCAGCCCCAGCCGCGTGACCTGCGATTCGAAGCTGGTCGTCAACCGCGCCTGCGCGCTGTAGGTGACGCCGTTGACCACGATGCTTTCGTCCAGCAGCTGCCGGGTGCCCGAACGGCGCAAGCTGTATTGCTGCAATTCGAGACGGCCGCGCTCGAACAGGCGCAGGCCCAGCAACAGGTCGCCCCGCGTCTGTGTCACGGGCAGTCCAAGCGTGCCTTCGAAGTCCACCGTCGTGCCCGCTCCCGGCAGGCCCAGCTCGGGCGAGCCCACGTAGTCGATGCGCAGCAGCGAATCGATCCGCGCCTGGAACACCGCACCGCGCGCCCAGAACGTCTGCGACTCGCGGTCGATGGACTGGGCGCTGGCGGTACAGGCACCGAAGGCCGCAGCGATCAGTGCCGTGGCGGTCACGACGCGGCGGCCGCGCCCGGCCCGTCGATGGGTCGAAGGCGAACCCGAGCGGCGCTGGGTCGACCTAGGCATTGGCTTCATGGGGTGGTGATCCTGTTCAGGCTGAGGGCCGATGGGCAGCATTCTTCGCTGCCCGCTGCGCCGCTGTTCGCGCCCGTGTTGGGGTCCGTGTTGGGGCCCGGTTCGGGCCCGGTTTGGGGCCCCAGTTTGCGCCCCGGTTTGCACCCCAGTTTGCACCAGGCGCCAGACAACTCCCCGGGGGGCCTGCGTGACCGAACGCCGCGCCTCATTGTTGGGCAACGGCCGCAACCTGGCGGTACAAATTGCGCGCAAGTTCGAGCCTGAAGGCACCGAGGTGCCGATGCGCATGCGCCCCACGCCGGAACGGCGCAACGCCGCAACGCCGCAGCGCGCCAGCACGTCCTTTGGCAGCCACGGGCTCTTCATCGCATTGCCTGCGCGCTCGCGTGGCGTGACGCTGGTGACGAACGGCACCCGCGAGTTCACGCGCCAGCCAGGCTTGCGTGTGAGGGGCAGGCGGGCCGCAGCGGCTTTGCCGTCTTCGGGACCGCGCGGCACCAGAGCGCCGCGGCAGCGCGGCGCCGAAGGACTCAGCGCGCCGCTGGCTGGCGCGAACGGCGAGCCCGCATCGCAGCGAGACCGGCCAGTCCCAGGCCCAGCATGGCCCAGCTGGACGGCTCCGGCACCGCCTGCAGTGAGCCGGCGGTGACGTCGACTGCAATCGTGCCCAGCATGCTGTCCAGAAACATCGCGTCGCTGAACATCAACGACGTCGTGCCTGCGCCCACGACATCAAATCCCAGGCTTGCCAACCTGCCGCTGCCGGTGACGCCAGGAACCATCCCGACGAGCGTATCGAACACGAACGACACCTTGCCCGTGGCATTGTTGATGGTGCCTTGATCAAAGAAGGTCGATCCGCCCGACGGCATGAAGCCGCCCTGCACCACACCCGTGGCCTGCAACACGGCCGGGTCGAATGACAGGCTGAACTGGTGGGCGTAAAGATCGGAGATACCAAAAATCAGCACGTCCAGCGATACCGTGGCACCCACCACCGCGGGGTCCGGCGTGGCAACGACCGCCAAGCTCTGCCCGGTGGCCATCAACGGCGTGGCCAGGGCGCTGATGAGTGCCGCTGTGCCGAGGTGCCGGTTCCACGCCTGCGAACGCGCCATGTTTTGATGCTCCTGAGCCTGCTTGCAGGCGGTTTGATGAATGTTGACGAGACTGCCGGAGGCCAATGCATGCCCCCTGAACGGCTCTTTCGACGAGTGACCGTAGCATGCGCCACAGCAGCGCTGCAAGCCCGTGCTTGCGCCGACGAGTCATTTCCGCTCACGCCACCCACGCGTTCGCGGGGTTTGATGAACTGGCGAACTCTGATACAGAAACTTACGGCCCTTGGCGCAGGCGGTCAGGGGCCGCGCTCAAGCCGATATGCGCCTGCACCGCTTCGATGCGGGCGTGAAGCGCCCTCAACGCGGCCGGGCCCGCACCTTCGCGAGAAAACACCGTCTTCTCGCCGCAGCGGTGCAGGATGCGCAATTGGCTCCAGGCGCCGTCACGCAGGTCGGCATCTTCATAGGAGCCGTCCAGGACGAAGAAACCCTGCGTCATGGCCTGCATCGCCAGCTGATCGAATTCGCTGACGCTCAAGGCGCCCTCCTCGATTCGGTCTTCTGTGCGGTGGCGGGCCTTGCCGGTGTGCGTCAGCAGCGCAGACCCATCGCGACGCAGCAGCAGCACCTGGCCACTTGGGCAGCCGAAGCAGTCACGCTCCAGCCGGATCTCGCTGATGTCCGCCGCAGAAGGGGGCGTCAATTGCCCGGCTTGCTGGCCGTTTGCACCTGCGAGGGGCGATGCAGAACACAACAGCACGACGGCGGCATGGCGCCGGTTGACGGTCCATCCAGCCCGCTCCTCGCCCGAAACCCCCTCAGGCAGGGGGGAGCGAAAACATTTCATTCCAGTCTCCTAGCAGCGGTCCCTATTGGCTTACCGACGATCCTATCGTTAGCCTCAAACATCCGTGAGGTTTTGGATCGCGGGCCCCGTCAGGCAGGGTTCCGGCGCGCGATCGGTGCGCATGGATCTTGCCTCCAGGTGTTCCGGTGGTTTCGGACCACCACCGGACCAGCCTGCACCAAGAAACGACCGGCATCGCATCCAGAACTTCGAATGCAGGTTCGCCTGCCCGCCGCAAAAGGACAGATCATGGAATTGCAAGGGTCAACAGGATGCTCGCTGCTGGCATCGCCACCCACCGGGCGCCGCCGAGCCATCGCAGCCCAAGGGCTGTGTGCCCTGCTGCTGGGGGCGGCCAGCCTGGTCGCGTTGCCGGCGCTGGCGCAAGCCACCCGCGGCGCGCAGACCGTACAGCCCGCGGCGGCTGCGCATCCGACCCGCGCTTACTGGAACGATGTGCGCGGCACACCCGCATCCACTTCGGCGCGCGGCGCTGAAGTCGCGATCCAGCCCGACCGCTTCCGCGCCCTGAACCTCGACAAGCTCAGTCTGGCCGCCATGGCCGCCACCGCTCCGCTGGAGTTCAGCACCGCGGCACGCCAGCGCCCGCTGGTGCTCACGCTGCCCGACCCGGCCGGCAACTTCCAGCGCTTCAACATCGTCGACTCTCCGGTGATGGAGCCCGCACTGGCAGCCAAGCACCCGAACATCCGCACCTACTCGGGCCGCGGCATCGACGACCCCACGGCCAACCTGCGCATGAGCATCACGCCGCTGGGCGTGCAGGTGTCGGTGCGCTCGGCCGGTGGCGCTTGGTATATCGACTCTTACTACCGCCTGGACGAGAGCCTGTACGTCAGTTACTTCCGCAAGGACTTGCGCAGCCGGCGCCCTCAGTCCTTTGCCGAGCCGGTGATCTCGCAGCCGCTGGTGTCGCTGGACCGGGGCCGATACCACGCCGCCAGCAGCGTGGACATGCGCGCCGCCGGCTTCAAGCCGGGTGCGCAGGTGACGATCACCGTGCGCAACAAAGAGACCGACGCCGTGGCGCGGCAGACGCTGTTTGCCACCGCCGACGCCGATGGCAGCGTGGCCACACGCTTCAAGGCCGACCCCTACAAGAACCTGGGCAGCTATGAAGTGACGGCCAGTGATGGCCGCAGCAGCAGCACCATGTCCTACCAGGTGGTGGGCGACGGCGAGAACCTGAACGCCGCGGTGGGCAGCCAGCTGCGTACCTACCGCCTGGCCATGACCACCGACCCGGCCTATGCGACCTACTTCGGCGGCGGTGCCAACGTGACCGCGGCCAAGGTGGCCCTGATCAACCGCGTCACCCAGGTCTATGAGTACGACAGTGCCATCCGCATGGTGCTGATCGGCAACAACGACGCGCTCAACCTCGACACGGCGGCCCAGGCCACAGGCGCCAACGGGCCTTGTGGCGCGGCCGCCTGCTTCACGGCGGCGCAGGTGGGCGGTTGCAGCAGCAGCGGGCTGTCTCGCAACCGCATCGTCACCGGCCTGCTGGTCGGCGCCAGCAACTACGACGTCGGCCACCTCGCACTGGGCGGCAACGGCGGCGGCATCGCCAGCCTGGGCGTGGTCGGTCTGGACAACAAGGCGCAGGGCTGCACCGGCATCAACCCGCCCATCGGCGACGCCTTTGCCATCGATTTCGTGGCGCACGAGTTCGGCCACCAGTTCGCGGGCAACCACACCTTCAACGGCACCCAAGGCAACTGCTCGGGTGGCAACCGCAGCGCGCCAAACTCGGTGGAACCGGGCAGCGGCTCGTCCATCATGGCTTATGCCGGCATCTGCGGCACCGACAACCTGCAGGCCAATTCCGACCCGTATTGGTCGCAGCGCAGCCTCGACGAGATCGTCAATCACACCTCGGCAGCAGAGCTGACGTATTCCGAGTTGCAGCAGGCGGCCCTGCGAGGTTTCACGGTCAACGGCCAGGAATTCAGGTTGCGCTACAACGGCGCGGACTCGGCACCCATCGTGCGCGGCACCAACTTCAGCGCGGTCGGCATCAAGGCCGCGGCTGAGGCGATCGCTGGCTGGCCTGTAGGCGGCACGGTCACCATCCTCGCGTTCAGTGACGGTGGCTTCACCGTCACCTACGGCGGCACGCTGGCGAGCATCGACATCCCCGTAATGCAGGTGGTTGGCTGCACAGCGCCTTGCGTGGGTTACATGGGCGAGATCCGCAACGGCGGCCTGAGTGCGCGCCGTGGCACCGTGACCGCCACCGGCAACAGCATACCGGCAGTGACCGTGGCCAGCAGCCAGTTCACGATCCCGGTGCAAACGCCCTTTGCGCTGACGGGCAGCGGCACCGACGCCGATGGCGACGTGCTGACCTACATGTGGGAGCAGACCGACCGTGGCGCCGGTACAGGCACTACCCTGACCAGCAACACCAAACTCAACGGACCGCTGTTCCGCATGTTCGGCTCCGCTTCGAGCTTCAACGCCAGCTTGTTTGCGCCGCCGGGTCAGAACAACCCCGACAGCAACCCGACGCGTGTCTTCCCCGACATCGCGCAGATCGTGGCCAACAACACCAACGCCGAGTCGGGCAGCTGCCCGGCGGCGCCAGCGGCGCTGGCCACCACCTGCTTCTCGGAGTTCCTGCCTACATCGGCCTACGTCGGCTTTGCGGGCGTCAATGCCAGCCCCCCGTCGCTGAACTTCAAGCTGACGGCGCGTGACGGCAGCGGCGGGGTCAACAGCGCCACCACCCAGCTGGTGCTGGCGCCGGGTGCCGGCCCCTTCCTGGTGACGGCACCGAACGCAGCGGGCACCCTGAACGGGGCCAGCATGCAGACCGTGACCTGGGCCGTGGCCAACACCAACGCCGCGCCGGTCAATGCCGCGAACGTGAAGATCAGCCTGTCCACCGACGGCGGCAGCACCTACCCGGTGGTGCTGGCGGCATCGACGCCCAACGACGGCAGCCAGGCGGTGATGCTGCCCAACACCGCCACCAGCATGGCGCGTGTGAAAGTCGAGGCTGTGGGCAACGTCTTCTTCGACATCTCGAATGCCAACTTCACGATCCGCCTGACCGGTGACGCCGATGGTGACGGTGCGGTGACTTGTGCCGACCTGAGCTTCGTGCGCCTGTCGGTGGGCAAGGTGCCCGGCGACCTGGGCTACGACGCCCGCGCCGACGTCGATGGCAACGGGCGTGTGGACGTGCGCGACGTGGCCTACGTGTCGCAGCGCATCGCCGCTGGCACCATCTGCCCGCGTCGTTGAGCAAACCGGGCGGCTGCAGAGCCGCCTGCCGCAAAGCCAGCTTGAATCGCTCGACGTCAGAAGGCCCCGCTTCGCAAGAAGCGGGGCCTTCTTCATTTCATCGCGGTGGCTGAGACCCCGAACCAGGCACAGTCGGGGCTGCGCGGGGCGCTGCCCGGAGCGCTGAAATCAGTTGGCGTCGTCGGCCGCAAACACCTCGGCCAGGCGGGCATCGCGCAGCGCCCGGCGCCGGCGACGCACCACCAGCAGCGGCTCGGCCACCATCAGCAGCAAGGCCACCGCGTACGAGCCCCAGACATACAGGCCGTAGCCGCCCATGGCGAAGAATTCCGCCGCGCTGCTCCAGATCATGCCGCGCTTCCCTGCCCTGTGCGCGCCGCCAGCGTGTGCACCCAGGCCGCATGCCGGTCGCGTTCGACCGCCATCGCGCGGGCACGACTGAACACCACGGCAAAGGCATAGGCCCAGCAGGCAATGGTCATCAGCAGCATGGCGGTCAGCATGGTGCTGGCCATCTTGGGCGCCGCCGTCAGGCTGATGGTGGCGCCCTGGTGCAAGGTGTTCCACCACACGACGCTGAAGTAGATGATGGGCACGTTGATGGCCCCCACCACCGCCAGCAGCGCGCTGGCCTGGTCGGCGCGCTTGGGGTCGTCGATGGCCTCGGCCAGCGCGATGTAGCCCAGGTACAGGAACAGCAGGATCAGTTCCGACGTCAGCCGCGCGTCCCATACCCACCAGGTACCCCAGGTCGGCTTGCCCCACAAGGCCCCGGTCCACAGCGCGAGGAAGGTGAACAGGGCACCGGTGGGTGCGATGGCGCGCGCCAGGATCGAGGCCATGCGTGCATTGAAGGCCCAGCCGACCGCAGCCCAGAAAGCCATCACCAGGTACAACAGCATCGACATCCAGGCTGCGGGCACGTGGATGAAGATGATGCGGTAGCTGTCGCCCTGCGTGGCATCGGTGGGCGCGATGAAAAAGCCGATGTACAGCCCCGCCAGCGTGAAGCCGATGGCGGCGGCCCAGAACACAGGCACCAGCCAGCCGGCCAGGGTGTAGAAGCGCGAAGGCGCGGCGAAGGTGAAGATGCGCAAGCCGGCGGCGTTCATGGGCGTGGGTCGATCGTCGTTCGATACGTCATTCGATATGTCATTCGGTCGATATGCGCAGTGCCGCGGCGCTGGCCCAGGGCGCGCCCATGGCGGTGGCGATCAGCAGCGCCCCCAGCAGCGAATAATGCCCGGCGGCGGATTGTCCCGCTTCGACGGTGGACACCGCGCCGGCGCCGAAGATCAATACCGGCGTGGCCAGCGGCAGCACGATCAGGATCAGCAGCATGCCGCTGCTGCGCAGGCCCAGCGTCAGCGCCGCGCCCAGACCGCCGAGCAGGCTCAGCACCGGCGTGCCCAGTGCCAGGCCGGTCACCAAGGCCAGCAGCGCCGGGCCCGACATGTCGAACAGCACGCCCGCCAGGGGTGCCGCCAGCAAAAGCGGCAGGCCGTTGACCAGCCAGTGCGCCAGTGCCTTGGCCAGCGCCACCCATACCGCGTGGTGCGGGGCCAGCAGCAGTTGCTCCAGCGAGCCATCGGCCAGGTCGCTGCCGTAGAGCTGGTGCACCGACAGCATCGTCGCCAGCAGCGCGCAGACCCAGACCACGCCCGGGGCTATCTCGCGCAGCGTCTGCGGCTCGGGGCCCACGCCCAACGGGAACAAACTGATGGCGACGGCGAAGAAGACCAGCGGCAGCAGGGCTTCGGTACGGCGCCGCGCCGCCAGCCGCAGGTCGCGGCCGAGCACGGCGCCGAACAGGCGGCTGGCACTCATCGCGGCGCGCCTGCGCGCTGCGCCTCAACCCGCGACACCGTAGGCATCCAGGTCCAGGGGCTGCGGCAGCGGGTCGGTCAGCGACAGAGTCTGGTGGCTGGTCAGCAATACGCTGCCACCGGCGCGGGTATGGGTGCTCAACAGGCCATTCAACGCCGTGATGCCGTCGGTGTCCAGCGCATCGAAGGGCTCGTCCAGCAACCACACCGAAGGGCGCCGCGGCAAGGCCAGGCGCGCCAGCGCCGCGCGGCGGCGCTGGCCCTGGCTGAGCGTGCGCACGGCCGCGCCCTGCATGTGGCCGATGCCCATCTGCTGCAGTGCGCCGGCGATCTGCATCGGGGTGGCCGCAGGCTCGCCTGCGCTGGCGTGAAGGCGACCCAGGAACCGCAGCGCCTCGGTCACGCTGAGATCGTCCTTCAAGGCGTTGGCATGGGCCAGGTAGAGCAGGCGTTCGCGCCACGCCAGCGGCAGCTTGCGCAAGGGCTGGCCGTCCAGCTGCACCTCGCCTGCGGCCGGTGCCGAAAGCCCCGCCAGCAGGCGCAGCAGGCTGGTCTTGCCGCGGCCGTTGCGTCCGCACAGCCACAGCACTTGGCCGGGCTGCAGCTGAAAGGCCAGGCGCCTGAACAGCGGTCTGTCGCCGCGCTGGCCGCCCAGTGCAACGGCACTGAGTGTGGGCGCCTTGTCGGCGGGGGGCGACCAGGTCATGGCGGGATGAAGAAGCGGCGTTCGGTGCGTTGGGGGATGACCATTGTGGCGTCAGGCATCAGTACCCAGCGGCGTGGGCGCCACGGCAGCGCTCAGGGTCTTCCCCGGGCCCCGTCCGGCCATGTGAGCTGTGGTGAAATCTGCCGGTCCTGAGAGATGTGGTCCCGCATGCCCGGGGCTGCGCCCGGGCACACCTCTGCAGGAGACAGCCACCGTGTTCAAGCCCCGTCACAAGCGCCTGGCGATTGCCGCTGGCGCACTGCTTGGTGTTGGTGCCATTGCGGCGCTGGTGCTGAATGCCTTCCAGAGCAACATGGTCTTCTTCTATTCACCGACCCAGGTCAGCGCCAACGAAGCCCCGCTGGGCCGCACCTTCCGCATCGGCGGCTTGGTCGAGGAAGGCACCGTCAAACGTGACGGCCTGAATGTCAATTTCGTCGTCACAGACACCGCCAAGACCGTGTCGGTGCGCTACCAGGGCATCCTGCCTGACCTGTTCCAGGAAGGCAAAGGCGTGGTCGCCCAGGGCCAGCTGAAGGACGGTGTGTTCGTGGCCCGAGAAGTGCTGGCCAAACACGACGAGAACTACATGCCGCCCGAGGCAGCCGACGCCATCCAGCGCGCGCAGAAGGGCCAGAGCAGGCTCGAACAGTCCGTCGTGCAGCAGTCTCGCCCTGACGCGGCGAGCACGATGCCCTATGTCGTCGGGAAGCAGCCATGATCCCGGAAATCGGTCATTTCGCGCTGTGGCTGGCGGTCGGCGTCACGCTGCTGCTCGGCACCCTGCCGCTGGTGGGTGCCCATCGCGGCCGCACCGACTTGATGGCGCTGGCACGGCCAGCCACGCAGGTGCTGTTGGGGCTGATCGTATTTTCTTACGGCTGCCTGATCCTGAGCTTCGTCAACAACGACTTCTCGGTCCTGAACGTCGCATCGCACTCCAATTCACAGCTGCCACTGATGTACCGCATCGCGGCGACCTGGGGCAGCCATGAAGGCAGCCTGATGTTGTGGCTGCTGATGCAGGCCGGATGGGCCTGGGCTGTGGCCACATTCAGCAAGAGCCTGCCGCTGCCTGTGCTGTCGCGCATCCTCGCGGTGATGGGGCTGCTGACATTGAGCTTCCTGCTCTTCGTGCTGTTCACGTCCAACCCGTTCGACCGCATCTTCCCGATACCGGCCGACGGCCGCGACCTGAACCCGCAACTGCAGGATCCGGGGATGATCTTTCACCCGCCCATGCTGTACATGGGCTACGTGGGCATGTCGGTGGCGTTCGCCTTTGCCGTGGCCGCGCTGATCGGTGGCAATCTGGATGTCATGTGGGCGCGCTGGATGCGCCCCTGGACGACGGTGGCCTGGGCCTTCCTGACCTTCGGCATCGCGCTGGGCAGCTGGTGGGCCTACTACGAACTGGGCTGGGGCGGCTGGTGGTTCTGGGACGCCGTCGAGAACGCGTCCTTCATGCCCTGGCTGGTGGCCACGGCGCTGATCCATTCGCTGGCCGTGACCGAAAAGCGCGGCAGCTTCAAGAGCTGGACGGTATTGCTGGCGATCACCGGCTATTCGTTGGCGCTGCTGGGCACCTTCCTGGTTCGCTCGGGCGTCATCACCTCGGTGCATTCCTTTGCCGCAGACCCCAAGCGCGGCGCCTTCATCCTGGTGATGCTGGCCATCACGGTCGCGGCCGCGTTGGCGCTGTACGCCTGGCGTGCGCCGAAGGTCGGCCTGGGTGCACGCTTTTCCTCAGTCTCGCGCGAGAGCATGCTGCTGGCCAACAACGTGCTGTTCATCGTGGCCACGGCCGCGGTGATGCTGGGCACCCTGTACCCGCTGATCCTCGACGCGCTGGGCCTGGGCAAGATCTCCGTGGGCCCGCCGTACTTCAATGCCGTGTACGTACCGATCATGGCCGTGCTGGTGTTCTTCATGGGTCTGGGCCCGATGGCGCGCTGGAAGAACGACTCTGTGCCCGCGCTGGCCGTGCGTCTGCGCTGGGCGGCGGGGGTGACCGTGGTCAGCGCCGCATTGACGGCGTGGATCGGCGGGCAGATCACGCTCGGCTCGGTTGTCGGGCTGCTGATGGCGTACTGGATCCTCTACACCGTGCTGGCCGAACTGTGGGAGCGCGTGCGCCCTGCCGGCGGCGTGCAGGCCAACGTGCTGCACCGCCTGAGTCAACTGCCGCGGGCCACCGTGGGCATGATGGTGGCGCACGTGGGCGTGGCGGTATTCGTGTTCGGCGTCACCATGGTCGGCACCTACGACATCGAGCGCGATGTCGCGATGGCGCCAGGCGACAGCACCACGGTCAGTGGCTACACCTTCACCTACCAGGGCACGCAGCCGGTGCGCGGACCCAATTACGAAGCGATGCGCGGCCATCTGGTGGTCACGCGCGGCGGCGTGCAGGTGTCGGAGATGTTCCCGGAAAAGCGGGTCTACAAGGTGCAGCGCAACCCGATGACCGAAGCCGCCATCGACAGCCGCATCCACGGCGATCTGTACGTGCAGCTGGGCGAACCGGTGGCTGGAGACAAGTGGCTGGTGCGCATCTGGGTCAAGCCCTTCGTCGCTTGGATCTGGGGGGGTTGCCTGTTGATGGGGCTGGGCGGCATCTGGGCCGTCACCGACCGCCGCTACCGCGTCCGCGCCACGCGCGAGGCGCCGACCCAAGCTGGCGGCGCTTCCGTGGCCCGATGAAATTCCTGCGCTACCTGGTGCCGATGGGCATCTTCCTCGGATTGCTGGGTTTTCTCTTCGTCGGTCTGAGCCTCGATCCGCGAGAGGTGCCGTCGCCCCTGATCGGCAAGCCCGCGCCCGCCTTCGAGTTGTCGCGGCTGGACGATCCGGCGCAGACCGTCGGCCGCGAGGATCTGCTGGGCAAGGTCTGGATGCTGAATGTCTGGGCAAGCTGGTGTGCGCCCTGCCGCGAAGAGCACCCGCTGGTGATCGACATTGCCAAGCGCAAGCTGGTGCCTGTGTACGGCCTGAATTACAAGGACCAGACCCGTGCGGCCCTGGGCTGGCTGGCCAACCTGGGCGACCCCTACACCGCCACGCTGGTCGACGCCGACGGCCGCGTGGGCATCGACTTCGGCGTCTACGGCGTGCCCGAGACCTTCATCATCGACGGCCAGGGCATCATTCGTTTCAAGCACACGGGTCCGCTCACGCCCGACATCGTGCGCACACGCATCGAGCCGCTGCTGAAGGAACTGCAAGGTGCGGGTTGAATCGATGTTGCGCGGCACGATGCCTGTTTTGGCCCCGATCCTGGCCTTGATCCTGGCCCTGGCCGCAAGCCTGGCTGCATCCCTGCCCGTGCAGGCCAAGGAAGCCTCGCCCGCCAGCGCCGACCCGGTCCTGGAAGCGCGCGTGATGCGCGTGTCGGCCGAACTGCGCTGTCTGGTGTGCCAGAACGAGACCATCGCCGCGTCCAACGCCGATCTGGCCGTCGACCTGCGCAACCAGGTGCGCGAGATGCTGCGCAGCGGCCAGAGCGAGCGCGAGGTCTTCGACTACATGACGGCCCGCTACGGCGACTTCGTGCTGTACCGGCCGCCACTGAAGAGCACCACCGCGCCGCTGTGGTTCGGCCCGTTCATCTTCCTGGCCGCCGGGCTGCTGGGGCTGTGGTGGTTGCTGCGCCGGCGCAACCGGCTGCCGGTCGAGCAGTTCGAGCCCGACGAGAACGATCCGCATGACGCCTTGCCGGCCGACCGGCCGCGCAACTTACCTGACCGATGAACAACGACATCTCCGCCCTGCGCCAGCACTTGCAGCAACTGCAGGCCCTGCACAAGGCCGGCACGCTGGACGAAGCCGCTTACGCGGCAGCCAGGGCGCCGCTGGAACGCCAACTGCTCGACAAGGTGCTGGCCCACCCTGAATCGGCAGCCGCTCCGCCGCGGCCCGGCGGCAAGCTGGTCGCCCTGTTGGTGGCGGGCGTTGTCGGGCTGGCCGTGGCCGGCTATCTCTTCACGGGCGATCCTGGGCAGACGGTGCTGGGCCCGGTGGCCGAAGGCGCCGGCATCCCCGCAGACGAGGGCCAGCCGCCGGTCAGCGAGGCGCAAGTGGCCGAAATCGTCGAACGTCTGGCGTCGCGCCTGAAGGAAAGGCCTGACGACCCCACCGGCTGGGCAATGCTGGCCCGCGCCTACTCGGCCATGGGCCGCCATGCCGAAGCCGTGACGGCCTATGCGCGGGTGCTCGTGCTGCAAGGTGAATCGGCCGAGTTGCTGGCCGACTACGCCGACGCCATGGCCGCCGCCGCCGGCGGGCGCATGGACGAGCAAGCGCAGCAGGTGGTGGCGCGTGCGCTGGTTCTGAACCCCATGCATGCCAAGTCGCGGGCGCTGGCCGGCAGCGCCGCCTTCGACCGCGGCGACTATCTTGCCGCCGTCGGGCACTGGGAATTGGTGGCGCAGGGCCTGCCCCCTGACAGCCCCTTCATGTCGGATGTGCTGGCCAGCATCGCGCAGGCGCGCCAGCGCGGCAATGTGCCGCCCGGTCCGGTGCCGACGCCGGTGCCCGTGCCCACGGGGCCCATTACAACGGTCGCGTCGGTCGCGGCGGTCGCGAACATGACACCGTCACCTGCGGCCGATGGTGCTGCCGCCGTCGATGGCGTTGCGCCGGCTGCGACTGCTGCCCCCGCTGCCCCCGCTGCCCTCGCTGCCCTCGCTGCACAGGCGGTCAGTGGTCGCATCAGCCTGGCACCCGCACTGGCGGCGCAGGCGGCGCCCGATGACACCGTGTTCATCGTAGCGCGCGCCGCTGAAGGCCCGCGCATGCCCCTGGCGGTGTTGCGCAAGCAGGTGCGCGACCTGCCCCTCAGCTTCACGCTCGACGACAGCATGGCCATGGCGCCGACCGCCAAGATCAGCGACCACGCCCAGGTGATCGTCATCGCCCGCGTCAGCAAGAGCGGCGACGCGATGCCGAAGCCGGGCGATCTTTCGGGCCAATCGGCCCCGGTGGCCCCAGGCGCCAGCGGGCTGGCGCTGCAGATCGATCAAGTCGTCGGCCGCTGAACGCGGCTGCGGGCCCGGCCCCGGGATCTTGCGTCAGCCCGGCAGGGCAGATCGCGCGGCATTCTTCGCGATGCCCTCGGCAAAGTGCCCCAGCAGCGCCTCCGGCAGGTCGTGGCCCATGCCGGGCACGATGTCGAGTTCGGCCCCGTTGATGAGGTGCGCCAGGTCGTGACCGGCCTGCACGCGCACGAGCGGGTCGGCGTCGCCGTGGATCACGCGCGTCGGTGCCGAGATGTGGCGCAGCAAGTTGCTGCGGTCGCCGTCTGCGACGATGGCCAGCAACTGCCGGGCGGTGCCGGCCGGCCGCCACGCGCGGGCCACGCTGGCCTGCAGGCGCGCCCGCAGCAGGCCGGGTTCTGCCGGGTAGGCCGGGCTGCCGATGAGCCGCAACAGCTTCTCGAGGTGGGCCACCACCGCCGCCGGGTCACGTCCGTCGGGCCGCGACAGCAGAGCCTTCTGCACCCGCGGTGCCGCCTGCGGCAGGCGGCGCGCGCCGCTGGTGGTCATCATCAGCGTCAGGCTCTTGACCCGTTGCGGATATCGGGCCGCCATGTGCTGCGCAATCATGCCGCCCATCGACGCGCCGCAGACATGCGCCCGCGCCAGGCCCAGCGCATCCATCACCCCCAAGGCATCCGCGGCCATGTCGCCGATGCCGTAGGGCGCCCGCACCGGCAAACGCAGCGTGAAGCGCAGCGCTGCCACGCCCATGCCCAGGGCGCCGGGTGCGCCCAGGTGGTCGAAGCCCTGGCTCAGACCGGTGTCGCGGTTGTCCAGGCGGATGACACGAAAGCCATGCGCCAGCAGCCGGTCCACCAGCGCCTGCGGCCAGGCGATCAGCTGCATGCCCAGGCCCATCACCATCAGCAGCGGTTCGCCCTGGGGCGGGCCCTGGTCGTCGACCTCGACAAGGATGCCGTTGGCGCTGATCTGCATGTTCAGACCCGCGCGCTGGCCTGCAGCGGGCTGTGGTGGGTGACCTTGTAGAACCAGCGCCGGGCACCGCGCACGTCGAACTTGTGCCATTGCGCGGGGTCCTGCGCCAGACGGTCGGCGATGGCGTACAGCGCCAGCGGGTTCATGCCCATGCCGATGTGGCTGGCATGGACCTCGATGTTCTCGGTCTGCGGCGCCTCGGGGTTCAGGCAGCACTGCCAGGCCACGACACCATCGGTCTTGCTGTAGATCGACGTGGTGGGCACGGGCGGTGGATCGCGCAGCTGGGACACCAGTTCGTGGTCGTGCAAGGACTGTCCGCTGACCATCTCGTAGAAGCGCCAGGCGTTGGTCGCCCGCGGATGCCCGGTGAATGGCGTTCCCAGCGTGATCACGCAGCGCGTGCGGTCTGGCAGTTCCTTGGCCAGCTCGCGGGCGTAGATGCCGCCCAGGCTCCATCCCAGCAGGCTGACCTTCTCGCGGTGGCGGTCGGCAATGTGCTGCAGCTGCTGGCGGCAGCCTTGCAAGACCCCATGCTTGGGCCCGAAGTTGAAGCCCTGCTTCCACGGGTAAGGCGTGTAGCCGCGGTTGCGCAGGAAGTTGCGCAGCGACAGGGTCGAGAAATCCGCTGCGCCCAGCCCGGGCAGCACCAGCACCGGATGTCCGTCGCCCACCGGCAACCGCGCCAGCCAGGGGGCGGCGGCGAGCATGGCCGCGAACTCCCAGGGGGCTCGCGCCTCCAACAGCATCAGTCCGGCATGCGGCGCTCGGAGGCTGGGGTCTCCCGCGGGCGGGGCGGACGGCTCGGCGAGGCGGTGTTCGAGGAGGTCGGCGAACGGGTCGGGGGGGGGGCGCGGCCGGCGCGGCAGGCGAGTCATTCGAACGAATGCCAGCGGCCGCGGGCGCCGTGTGCTGTCGCCTTGGCGCCGCCCTTGGACGTGGTGCGTGATGTCTTGCCGGAGGTCTTGCCGGAGGGTGCCGCAGGCGCGGCAGGTGGGGCAGGCACCGCAGCCCGGCGCCCCTTCATGGCCCCGGACAGTGCTCCACTCATGACCCCCGACACCGCCCCCTTCACCACGCCGTGCATGGCCGCGGCCATCATCGACTGCGTGCCCTTCAACGTGCTGTTGACGGCACCCTGCACCGCCCGGCCCACGCCGCTGTCCGCGGCATCGCCCACGGCGCTGCCGATGCCGCGGCGCGCTCGTTCCAGCACACCGGGCGGATCGCCGTCGATTTCTGCTTCGCCCGGTCGCGCCAGCGACAGCAGGTCGTCCCAGGAAATGAGGATGGCGTCGGCCAGGTCGCGCACGTCAGGCATGGCGTCGGCATCGGCCATCAGGCCGAAGTCCAGCGCCTGGTCGTAGCTCTGCACGGTGATGTTCAGCGCGATGCCGTGCACCACGATGGAGGTCGGATAGTTCGTCAGCATGCGCGCCCCGGCCAGGTACAGCGGCACCGGCGGGCCCGGCACGTTGCTGATGACGACATTGGCCACCTGCGGGATGCGGTCGGCCACCTTCGCCTTGCCGTACAGCGCGGCCGCGGCCTCCAGCAGCCAGGGCACGCCCAGGGACGGGAAGTCGGTGGGCAGCACGCTCTTCAGGCTGCCCATGGTCTGTTTCATCGCGCCGGTGGCGGCGCGGATGTGGGCCATGCGCTTTCTGGTGTCGGCGATGTTCGTGCCCAGGCTGACCAGGCTCATGGAGGCCTGGTTGTCGGCCGTGGCGTCGCCCTTCTCGCGCAGCGAGATCGGCACAGCCGCGATCAGGCTCTTGCGCGGCAGCTGCTGGCGGCGCAGGTAGTGGCGGCGCAGCGCGCTGCTGCACAGCATCAGCACCATGTCGTTGAGCGTGAGCCCGAAGGTCCGGCCCAGCGCCTTCAGTTCGGCCAGCGGCAGGCTGATGCTGGCAAAGCGCCGGCCCACGGTGACGGACGCGTTCAGCGCCGTGCGCGGCGCCAGCGTCAGGTTGGACACGCTGCCCGCCCGGGCCCCCTTGCCGCCCAGCAATGCGGTGCGCGAGGCGGCCTGCGCCGCCGCGTCCTTCAGCGTGCCGACGGTGGACGGCAATTCGCGGATGATGCCGGCCACCTTCAGCGCCTGGCTGGCGAGCACGCCGCGCAGCATCTCGGTCATATCGAGCTTGAAGACCTTGCTGCGCTTCGACGGCCGGGCCTCGATGTCGCGCGGCACCGGCGTCGGGTCGAGGATGGCGTTGGCCAGCGCCACCGCCGCCTGGCCGTCGACCGCAGCGTGGTGCAGCTGCGTGTACATGGCCACGCGCTTGCGGCCCTCGGCGGTGGGCCCCAGGCCTTCGAAGATGTGGAACTTCCACAGCGGGCGGCTGCGGTCCAGCAATACCGGGTGCAGGGCGCCGACGGCAGCTTCGAGTTCAGCCATGCCACTGCCGTGTCTTGCCGAGTCCGGCAGCTTGACTGCCACGATGTGCTGCTTCAGGTCGGGGTCGGCATCGACCCAGGCCGGGTTGGCCAGGTTCAGCGGCATCCACCACAAGCGGCGGCGCAGCACCGGCGTCACCGGCATGCGGCTGGCGATGTGCTTGCGCAGCGCAACCAAGAAGCTGCCCTTGAAGCCGGTGGGCAGCTCGAAGACATGCAGCGCGCCCACATGCATCGGCATCTGCGGCGTCTCGATGTAGAGGAAGGTGGCGTCCAGGCCGCTCAGCTGTCTCATGCGTGTGCTCCGCTGTGGCAGCGGCACCGAAAGGGCGCTGCAGCTTTGTGCAGACATGCTACGCGCGACGGCCCCTTCTGCCACGGTTCTGCCGGCCGGGTCCACCCGCATGTGCGCGCTGGGCCGGGCGCGCCGTCAAGCGGGTCTGTCGTCAAGGGACAGGGTGCGGCTGCGTTCACGCAGCGCCAGGGCCTCGTTGGCGGCCAGTGCTGCCAGCACCAGCGCGCCCCCGGCGATGGCGGCCTGGCCCGGCGCTTCACCCGCGAACAGCCAGGCCCAGGCGACGCCGAAGATCACCTCCAACAAGGCCAGCAAGGCCACCTCCGGCGCCGGCAGCACCCTGGCAACGGCCACTGCTATCAGGCACGGCACGGCCAGTTGCCCCACGCCCAGGCCGGCCAACAGCGCCAGATCGTGGCCGGAGGCCTGAAAGGGCAGCGCCAGCGGCAGCGTCAATGCCGCCGACAGCAATGCGCCGATCAATACCGCCGGCAGCATGTCGGGCGCGCCTTCGCGGCCACGCAGGTGCTGCAGCAGCGTCCAGTTGGTGGCTGCTGCCAGCGGCACGCAAAGGGCCACCGCAGTGCCCAGCAGCCAGGGCGCATCACCACCCGCCTGGTGACCGAACATCCAGGCAATGCCCACACCCGCTGCCAGCACCGCCGCCCAGGTGCGCCGCGGCAGCCGCTGCTGCAGCACCAGCCGCGCCGCCAGCGCCGTGAACAGGGGCGCCAGTGCCAGCGTCACCAGCACATTGGCCACGGTCGTCAGGGTGATGGCCAGCATGAAGGCGGTGAACATCACGCACCAGCACAGTCCGGACAGCCACAAGGCGCGTCCGCCGCCCAGCAGCACCGCCCCCAGCACGCGCGGCCCGCGCAGCCAGCACAGCAGCCCGATCAGGGCCAGCGCAGTGAAGGCACTGCGCCAGAACGTGACCTCGAAGCTGGCAGCGGCGTGCAGGTGGCGCGAGACCACCCCCGCCGTCGACCACAGCAGGGCCACCAGCAGCATGGCCAGGACGGCGCGACGGTGCGTCACGGCAGCAGGCGGGTACGGGTGTGCGGCGTGCGCAGCGTGTGCAGCGCACGCGGCGCGCGCTGCGCGCCCGGTCCGTCAGGCGGCTTCGCGCCCAGCCCGCTTGCGGTCGTGTTCCTTCAGGTGCCGCTTGCGCACGCGGATGCTCTTGGGCGTGATCTCGACCAGCTCATCGTCGTCGATGAACTCCACCGCGTACTCCAGCGTCAGGTCGATCGGCGGCGTGATCTTGATCGCGTCTTCCTTGCCGCTGACACGGAAGTTGGTCAGCTGCTTGGTGCGCGTGGCATTCACCACCAGGTCGTTGTCACGGCTGTGGATGCCGACGATCATGCCTTCGTAGACCGGGTCATTGGGCTTGACGAACATGCGGCCACGATCATCGAGCTTGCCCAGCGCGTAGGTGAAGATCTCGCCGTCGTCCATGCTGATCAGCACGCCGTTCTTGCGCCCTTCGATCTCGCCCTTGTAGGGCTCGTAACCGTCGAAGATGTTGCTGATCAGGCCGGTGCCGCGGGTCAGGTTCATGAACTCGTTGGAAAAGCCGATCAGCCCGCGGGCGGGGATGCGGTATTCCAGGCGCACCCGGCCGCGGCCGTCGGTTTCCATGTTCACCAGGTCGCCCTTGCGCATGCCCAGGGCCTGCATCACGCCGCCCTGGTGGGCGTCTTCGATGTCGGCCGTCACCAGTTCGATGGGCTCGGTCTTCTCGCCGTTGACCTGCTGGAAGACCACGCGCGGCTTGCTCACTGCCAGCTCGTAGCCTTCGCGGCGCATGTTCTCGAGCAGGATGGTCAGGTGCAGTTCGCCGCGGCCCGAGACCTCGAAGATGCCTTCCTCGTCGGACTCCTTGACCTTCAGCGCGACGTTGCTCTGCAGTTCTTTCTGCAGCCGGTCCCAGATCTGGCGGCTGGTGACGAACTTGCCTTCACGCCCGGCCAGCGGGCTGTTGTTGACGCAGAAATTCATCGTCAGCGTCGGCTCGTCCACGTGCAGCATGGGCAGCGGCGCCGGGCTGTCCACGCTGGTCAATGTGACGCCGATGCCGATGTCGGCAATGCCGTTGATCAGCACGATCTCGCCCGGGCCGGCCTCGGTGGCGGGCACCCGTTCCAGGCCGTCGAAGGTCAGCACCTGGTTGATGCGGCCCTTGAAGCTGCGGCCTTCGTCGGGCGTGCCTTCGCACACCAGCACGTCCATCATCGGCTTGAGCGTGCCCTGGGTGATGCGGCCCACACCGATGCGGCCGACGAAAGTGGAATAGTCCAGCGACGAGATCTGCAACTGCAGCGGCGCTGCGGGGTCACCCTGGTGCGCGGGCACATGGTCCAGCACGGTGTTGAACAGCGCGCTCATGTCGCCAGCCCACGCCTGGCCCTCTTCGCCTTCGGTCATTGAGGCCCAGCCGTTCAGGCCCGAGGCATAGACGACCGGGAAGTCGAGCTGGTCCTCGGATGCGCCGAGTTTGTCGAACAGCTCGAAGGCAGCGTTGATGACGTAGTCGGGCCGCGAGCCGGGCTTGTCGACCTTGTTGACGACGACGATGGGCTTCAGGCCCAGCGCCAGCGCCTTCCTCGTGACGAAGCGGGTCTGCGGCATCGGGCCTTCCGCGGCGTCGATCAGCAGCACCACGCCGTCGACCATCGACAGCGCGCGCTCGACCTCGCCGCCGAAGTCGGCGTGGCCGGGGGTGTCGACAATGTTGATGTGGGTGCCCAGCCATTCGACGGCGCAGTTCTTGGCCAGGATGGTGATGCCACGTTCGCGCTCGATGTCGTTGCTGTCCATCACCCGTTCAGCGACCTTCTCGTTCTCGCGGAAGGTGCCGCTCTGGCGCAGCAGCTGGTCCACCAGCGTGGTCTTGCCATGGTCGACGTGGGCGATGATGGCGATGTTGCGGATGGGCTTGGTCATGGCTGGATCAGGCCGGTTGGGCCTGCACCTCAAGAGGGCTGAGAAGTCGGTCGGCGATCAACTCGCCGGCGGTGATATGGGCGCTGCCGAGAAAGGCACGCGGGTGTGTGGCGTAGACGCGCACCGCATTGGCATCCGCCAGCACCACCCGCCGGCGCAGTCCGGTCAAAAAGCGGCCGGCCTCGTCGTCGGGCAGGCACACCTCGGGCCAGGCGGCCAGCAGGCGGTCAGGTGGCAGCAGCAAGGCGTCGCGTGCGGGCTCGTCCAGTGTCTGCAACTGCTCCAACGTCACCGCGTCGCCAAGGCTCAACGGCCCGCAGGCTGTGCGGCGCAGCGCCGAAAGGTGGGCGCCGCAGCCCAGCAATTCACCCAGGTCTTCGGCCAGGGTGCGCACATAAGTGCCCTTGCTGCATTGCACGTCGATCACCAGCCGCTCAGCCTGCCATTCGATGATGTCCAGGCGATGAATCGTCACCTCGCGCGGCGTGCGCTCGACGCTCAGGCCCTCGCGGGCATAGTCGTACAGCGCCCTGCCCTGGTGCTTCAGCGCCGAATGCATGGGCGGCAGTTGCGCGATGCGGCCGCGCAGGCGGGCGCAGGCGGCATCGAGGGCGGCACGATCCACGGCCACGGGCCGCTCCTGGGTCACGGCGCCCTCGCCATCACCGGTGCTGGTGCGTTGACCCAGGCGCAGCGTGGCGGTGTAGCGCTTGTCGGCGTCCAGGCTGACCTGGCTGAATTTGGTGGCAGCGCCGAAACACAGCGGCAGCAGACCGGTGGCCAGCGGGTCCAATGTGCCGGTGTGGCCGGCCTTCTCGGCGCGCAGGATGCCCTTGGCCTTTTGCAATGCGTCGTTGCTGGTCCAGCCCAATGGCTTGTCGAGCAACAGCACACCGTGCAATGCACGGCGGGGCTGCCTGGGCGGACGCAGGGCCGGCGCCGTCATCAGTCTTCCTTTGCCCGCGTCGCGTTGGCGCGCGCGATCAGCGCCGACAGATCGGCGGCGCGCTCGGTCGTCTTGTCGAAGTGGAAGTGCAGCGTCGGCACGGTGTGGATGGACAGGCGCTTGAACAGACCGTTGCGCAGGAAGCCGGCCGACTCGTTCAGTGCCGTCGTGCAGGCCTCGACATCACCCACCAGCAGCGAGAAAAAGACCTTGGCATGGGCGTAGTCGGGCGTGACCTCGACGCTGTTGATCGTCACCAGGCCGATGCGCGGGTCTTTCAGCTCGCGAATGAGCTCGGCCACATCGCGCTGGATCTGGTCGGCGACGCGGTAACTGCGATTGACAGTGGACTTCTTGTGTCTCATGTTCGGGCCTGAAGTGCAAACCCCGCCTCCGGGTTCGGAAGGCGGGGTTGCAGGTGAGGGCAAGTCCGCCTTAAAGCGTCCGTGCCACCTCCTTCACCTCGAAGAATTCGAGCTGATCGCCTTCCTTGATGTCGTTGTAGTTCTTCAGCTTGATGCCGCACTCGAAGCCTTCGCGCACCTCGCGCACATCGTCCTTCATGCGCTTCAGGCTTTCCAGATCGCCGGTGTAGATGACGACGTTCTCGCGCAGCAGGCGGAAACGCGCACTGCGTGTGACCGTGCCACTGGTGACCATGCAACCGGCCACCGTGCCGATCTTGCTGGCGACGAACACGGTGCGGATTTCGGCCGTGCCCAACTGTTCTTCTCGCTGCTCCGGCGCCAGCATGCCGCCCATCGCTGCCTTGATCTCGTCGACCGCGTCGTAAATGATGTTGTAGTACTTGATCTGGACGCCATTGCCCTCGGCCAGCTTGCGCGCTCCGGCATCGGCACGGGTGTTGAAGCCGATGATGATGGCCTTGGAGGCGATCGCCAGGTTGACGTCGCTTTCGGTGATGCCGCCCACGGCGGAATGCACGATCTGCACCTTGACCTCGGGCGTGCTCAACTTCAGCAGGCTCTGCGCCAGCGCTTCCTGCGAACCCTGCACGTCGGCCTTGACGATCAGACTCAGCGTCTGCGCCGCCGTCTCGCCCAGGTTCTCGAACATGCCTTCCATCTTCGCGGCCTGGCGGCGGTTCAGTGTCACCTCGCGGTACTTGCCCTGGCGGAAGGTGGCGATCTCGCGCGCCCGGCGCTCGTCGGCCAGCACCATGAAGTCATCGCCGGCCTGCGGCACCTCGGTCAGGCCCTGGATCTCGACCGGGATCGAGGGGCCGGCCGCGTCGGTCGAATGCCCGTCCTCGTCCAGCATCGCGCGCACCCGTCCGTAGCTGCTGCCAGCCAGCACGATGTCGCCCTTCTTCAGCGTGCCGCTTTGCACCAGCACCGTGGCCACCGGGCCACGGCCCTTGTCGAGCCTGGCTTCGATGACGATACCCTTCGCGGCGGCGTCGGCCGGGGCCCGCAGCTCCAGCACTTCGGCCTGCAGCAGCACCTGTTCCAGCAGGGTGTCCACACCGGTGCCCATCAGCGCCGAGACGCCCACGAAGGGCGAGTCGCCGCCGAAGTCCTCGGGGATCACGCCTTCGGCCACGAGCTCGCTCTTGACGCGCTCGATGTTGCTGTCGGGCTTGTCGATCTTGTTCATGGCCACGACGATGGGCACACCGGCCGCCTTCGCGTGGGCGATGGCTTCCTTGGTCTGCGGCATCACGCCGTCGTCGGCCGCCACCACCAGGATCACGATGTCGGTGGCCTTGGCGCCACGCGCACGCATCGCCGTGAAGGCAGCGTGTCCGGGAGTGTCCAGGAAGGTGATCATGCCGCGCGGTGTTTCGACGTGGTAGGCACCGATGTGCTGCGTGATGCCACCGGCTTCGCCCGCAGCCACCCGGGCGCGGCGGATGTAGTCCAGCAGACTGGTCTTGCCGTGGTCGACGTGGCCCATCACAGTCACGACCGGGGCGCGCGGCAACGCGTCGGCGTCGTGCAGCATCGCGGTTTCTTCTTCGGTGAAGGCCTCCGGGTCGTCAAGCTTGGCGGCCAGCGCCTTGTGGCCCATTTCCTCGACGACGATCATGGCCGTCTCCTGGTCGAGCTGCTGGTTGATGGTGCACATCTGCCCCAGCTTCATCAACTGCTTGATGACCTCGCTGGCCTTGACGCTCATCTTGTGCGCCAGGTCGGCAACCGAGATGGTCTCGGGCACGTGCACTTCCTGGGTCACGAATTCCGGCGCCGGCGTGTAGCCGCCTCCGTCGTCGCTGCGCTCGCCTCGGCGGCCGCCACGTGGCGACTTCCAGCCCGCGCGGCCGCTGCTGTCGCTGCGGCCCTTCAGCGCGGCGCGCTTCTTGGCCGCGTCGTCGGCCCAGCTGGAGCTGAGCTTCTCGCTCTTCACCTGCTTCTTGTCGCCGGGCTTGGCCACCGCGGCAGTGGTCGTCGCACCGGGCTTGGCCGCGGGCTTGTGGATGGTGCCCTTGATGGCGTCCTTGGCCACGGCCGGGTCGGCGGGCTTGGGCTCCTCGGGCTTCTTCGCCACCAGCGGGCCCTTGGGCTTGCTCATCATCAGGCGGATGGCGGCGGCCTCGGCCTCGGCGGCCTTGCGACGCTTTTCGAGGTCGAGCTGGCGCGCGTTGTCCTCGGCCGCCTTGTCGGCCGCCTTGACCACGCGCAGCACCGGCTTGGGCGGCTCGACGGCCTTGGGTGCCTCTTCGACGGGTGCGGGCTCGGGCACGGGCACCGGCTTGCCTGCAGCGACGGCCAGGGCCGCATTGGCCGCAGCCGCTGCAGCCTTGGCCGCAGCTTCGGCCGCCGCCTGGGCAGCGGCTTCAAGGGCGGCGGCAGCGGCGGCTTCAGCGGCCTCGCGCGCCTGACGTTCGTTTTCCTCGCGCACGCGGCGTGCTTCGGCCAGTTCCTCTTCCTGCTTGCGGATCGCATCGGCCTGGGCGCGGGCTTCTTCCTCGCGGCGCTGCAGGTCAGCCTCTTCGGCCGCGGCATGGGCAGCCGCTTCGTCAACACCCGCAGGCAGGTCGTCGCGCTTGACGAAGGTGCGCTTCTTGCGCACTTCCACCTGGATGGTGCGCGCGCGTCCGCTGGCGTCGGCTTGCTTGATCTCGGTCGAGGTCTTCTTCGTGATCGTGATCTTCTTGCGCTCGGCGCTGGCCACGGTGCCATGCGCGTTGCGCAGGAATTCGAGCAGGCGCTCCTTGTCCGACTCCGTCAAGGCGTCTTCGGGCGAGGCTTTGCTGACGCCAGCCGAATTCAGCTGCTCCAGCAAGGCCGACGGCGGGCGGTTGAGCTGGGCGGCGAGCTGGGCGACGGTGGTCACGGCCATGGGGTACGGTTCCTACTTGTGTGCGGGCGGGCGAGCGGGGTGTGGCGGCTGTGCTTCAGGCCGTGAACCAGTGCTCGCGCGCCTTCATGATCAGTGCCCGGGCGTCGTCGTCCGAGATGTCTGTCATGTCGGTCAATTCGTCAACGGCCAGGTCGGCCAGGTCGTCGCGGGTGTGGATGCCGCCGCCAGCCAGCTTGGCGATCAGTTCGGGGCTCAGGCCCTGCCCGTGCAGTTCAACGTCGCGCAGGTCCTGCGACACGCCTTCGACCGACTCTTCCTTGGCGATCTCCATCGTCAGCAGCGCGTCCTTGGCACGCGTGCGGAGTTCCTGCACGGTGTCCTCGTCGAAGCTCTCGATCTCCAGCATTTCGGACAGCGGCACATAGGCCACTTCTTCCAGGCTGGTGAAGCCTTCGGCAATCAGGATGTCGGCCACTTCCTCGTCGACGTCGAGCTTGTCGACGAACAGCGCTCGCACCGACTCGCTCTCGGTAGCCTGCTTGGCCTGGCTTTCCTCGGCGGTCATGATGTTGATGCGCCAGCCGGTCAGGTCGGACGCCAGACGCACGTTCTGCCCGCCGCGGCCGATGGCGATGGCGAGGTTCTCCTCGTCCACCACCACGTCCATGGCATGGCGCTCTTCATCGACGACGATGCTCTGCACATTGGCCGGGGCCAGTGCGCCGATGACGAACTGCGCCGGGTCGTCGGACCACAGCACGATGTCCACACGTTCGCCGGCCAGCTCGGTCGTCACGCCATTGACGCGCGAGCCGCGCACGCCGACGCAGGTGCCGATGGGGTCGACGCGGCGGTCGTGGCTGACGACGGCGATCTTGGCGCGGCTGCCGGGATCGCGGGCGCAACTCTTGATCTCGAGCAGGCCCTGCTCGATCTCGGGAACCTCCTGCGCGAACAGCT
>JBBSCX010000001.1:0-62477 GCA_038249905.1 Burkholderiales bacterium | reverse complement strand
TCCTTGACCCGGGCCTCGCGTTCCTCGGCCGGCACCATGTCCAGCTTGTTCAGCACCAGCCAGCGCGTCTTGGCGTGCAGCTTCGGGTCGTACTTCTTCAACTCGGCGACGATGGCGCGGGCCTGCTGCACCGGGTCCACCGCGTCGTCGAAGGGCGCCAGGTCGACGATGTGCAGCAGCAGACGGGTGCGCTGAAGGTGGCGCAGAAACTGGTGCCCCAGGCCCGCGCCTTCGCTGGCGCCCTCGATCAGGCCGGGGATGTCGGCGACGACGAAGCTGCGCTCCGGCCCCACGCGCACCACACCCAGGTTGGGATGCAGCGTCGTGAAGGGGTAGTCGGCGATCTTCGGCCGGGCGTTGGAGATGGCTGCAATCAGCGTGCTCTTGCCGGCATTGGGCATGCCCAGCAGGCCGACGTCGGCCAGCACGCGCAACTCCAGCTTGAGCTTCTTCGCCTCACCCGGCCAGCCCGGCGTCTTCTGGCGCGGGCTGCGGTTGGTGCTGGTCTTGAAGTGCAGGTTGCCGAAGCCGCCGTCGCCGCCCTTGAGCAGCAGCACCTTCTGGTCGTGTTCCAGCAGTTCGAACAGCAGTTCGCCGGTTTCCGCGTCGCTGAGCATGGTGCCCACCGGCATGCGCAGCACGATATCGTCTGCGGCGGCGCCGTACTGGTCAGAGCCTCGCCCGCCCTCGCCGTTCTTCGCCTCGTGGCGACGCGCGTAGCGGTAGTCGATCAGCGTGTTGATATTGCGGTCGGCCAGCGCCCAGACGCTGCCGCCGCGGCCGCCATCGCCACCGTTCGGCCCGCCGAAGGGAATGAACTTCTCGCGCCTGAAGCTCACGCAGCCCGCACCGCCGTCGCCGGCGGCAATGTCGATGGTGGCTTCGTCAACGAACTTCATTGCACCTTGATCTTATCCAGCGGCCATCAACGACAAAGCCCCGGAAGGCCGGGGCTTCGCGAAGGTGCCGGGTTCGGGCTCAGGCCGGTGTGACGAAAACCGTCTGGCGGTTGCGTTCGCCCTTGATGTCGAAGGACACCGCGCCATTGACCAGCGCGAACAGCGTGTGGTCCTTGCCGATGCCGACGTTGGTACCGGGGTGGAACTTGGTACCGCGCTGACGCACGATGATGGCGCCGGCCGACACCGTCTGGCCGCCGAACACCTTGACGCCCAGCATCTTCGGCTTGGAGTCGCGCCCGTTGCGGGTGGAACCGCCGCCCTTTTTCTGTGCCATGGTTCAGTGCTCCTCGTCGCTCAGGCCGCCGCAGCGACGCTGAATTCACCGATCTGCAGTTCGGTGAAGTTCTGGCGGTGACCGCCGTGCTTCTGATAGTGCTTGCGGCGACGCATCTTGAAGATGCGCACCTTGTCATGCCGGCCATGGGCCACGACTGTGACCTTGACACTGGCACCCGCGACCCAGGGAGCCCCGACCTGCAGGTCTGCGCCGCTGCCGACGGCCAGAACCTGCTCGATCACGATTTCCTGGCCCACGTCCGCAGCAATCTGTTCTACCTTGATCTTCTCGCCGGCAGCAACCTTGTATTGCTTGCCACCGGTTTTTATGACCGCGTACATGTGTGACCTTTCCAATCTCTCGGGTGAGCGGCGAAGTGCGCCTCACTGCCACCGTATGCAGCCCGGCAGATCCGGTCATACAGCAAGCGCGCGGATGCAACCGCCGAACAGCCTTACAGTATAGCACGCTGACTCTATGGCCAGGTGGTGTGCAACTCTGGCACCGCCCCCTGCCGCGTCACACACCAACCCTGGCATCGGGTTCGGACGGGCCGCTTCCTATAATCGTCGGACGAAATCACACCCCGCCAGTGCTCCTGACCACCGCCCCTCCCGCCGTCCCGGCGGATGCTGCAGACACGGCGATGCTCCGGGTCGATGCGGTGATACGCGAGCGCCTTTCGTCGCGCGTGGCGCTGATCGACCAGATCTCGCGTTACATCATCGGTGCGGGTGGCAAGCGCATCAGGCCGCGGCTGGTATTGATGTTCTCTGAGGCGCTGGGCTTCGAGGGCCCGGAACGCTACGAGCTTGCAGCCATCGTCGAGTTCATCCACACCGCCACGCTGTTGCACGACGACGTGGTCGATGAATCGGCGTTGCGCCGCGGCCGCGCCACCGCCAACGCCACCTTCGGCAACGCCGCCAGCGTGCTGGTCGGCGACTTCCTGTATTCGCGCGCTTTCCAGATGATGGTCGGCATCAACCGCATGCGGGTGCTGGACGTGCTGGCCGATGCCACCAACGTCATCGCCGAGGGCGAGGTCTTGCAGTTGATGAACATGCACGACCCCGACCTGACGGTCGAGGACTATCTGCAGGTCATCCGCTTCAAGACCGCCAAGCTGTTCGAGGCCAGCGCCCGCCTGGGTGCGGTGCTGGGCGGCGCCGATCCGCTGGTCGAGGAAGCCTGCGCCGACTACGGCCGTTCGCTGGGCACCGCCTTCCAGCTGGTGGACGACCTGCTGGACTACGAAGGCAACAGCGAGGAACTGGGCAAGAACGTCGGCGACGACCTGCGCGAGGGCAAGCCGACATTGCCGCTGCTGCTGGCGATGGAGCGCGGTGCGCCGGCCGAACGCGCACTCATTCGCAAGGCGATCGAGCAGGGCGAGGTGCAGCGTCTGCCCGAGGTTCTCGAAATCGTGCGCCGCACCGGGGCGCTCGAAGCCACGCGTGAAGCGGCGCGGCAGCAGGCCGAACTGGCGCGAGCGGCGCTGAGCGCATTGCCCGCCTCGGCGGCCCGCGACGCTCTGCTAGAATTGTTGGCTCAGTCGGTGCACCGTTCGTCCTGAACGGACTCGCGCCAGACGACGTGCGGCGATGGCCGCGGCCCGCAGGGGCTGCCGGTTTTGCAGAGCAAATCGGGGTGTAGCTTAGCCTGGTAGAGCGCTACGTTCGGGACGTAGAGGCCGGAGGTTCGAATCCTCTCACCCCGACCAGACATGGCTTCGCCGAGCACGTTGGCCGCAAACGCTGGCCCCAACCGCTGGCCCAAAACGCCCCAAAACGCCCCAAAACGCCCCAAAACGCCGGCCCAGTTCCGGCGCCGAAGCGTCTCACACCCCCGCCGCCGCCAGCCGCAACGGCAGGCCGCTCAGCCTTCTAGTGCGTCGACCGATGGCCGCGTCCAGAGGCAGGCCGGCCGGCCCAGCCAGCATGAAGGCCACGCGTGCACGCGTGATGCCGGTGTAGAGCAGTTCGCGCGTCAACACCGGGCTGTCCTGCCCGGGCAGGACCATCAGGACCTGTGAAAACTCCGAGCCCTGGCTCTTGTGCACCGTCATCGCCCATGCCGTCTGCAACTGCACCAGCCGGCCGACAGCGATCGATCGCAGCCCGTCGCCATCGCGGAACCAGGCGCGCAGCGATGGGGTGTCGCGGCCTTCCGGAGACGGACTGCGCAGCACGATGCCGATGTCGCCGTTGAACACGCCCAGGCCGGGATCGTTGCGCGTCACCAGCACGGGCCTGCCTTCGTACCACTCGCCACGTCGCGCGATCAGCCGCTGCGTCGACAGCGCTTGCTCGATGGCCGCGTTCAGGCCGGTGACGCCCCAGGGGCCTTCGCGCAGCGCGCACAGCACGCGCATGGTGTCGAAGGCGCTCAGCAGTTGCTGCACCCAGGGCTCGAAGGCCGTGCGCTCGTCGGGGCGCCGCGCCAGCATCTGGGTGTACCCGCGGTAGCCGGTGGCGGCCAGCGCGGCGGCTTCGGCCGTGTCGCGTAGTGCGGCCCGCGCGACGGCGGCTGTGCCGTCGCCGTCCAGCAGGGCCTGCGCCGCCACGGTGTCGCCTGCGTTGACGGCCCGCGCCAACGCGCCGATCGGGCCGCCGAAGCGGCGGCTGTGGCGCAGCGCCACCGTCTGCTGTGCCAGCGCGTGGCCGTCGCCCGGCGCGGTGTGCGGCAGTACCTGCCCGGTCAGGGCCTCCACCCACAGCGCCGTGGCAGCGCTGTAGGCCGGCTGGCCGCCCGGTTGCGCGTGGCCGCAGATGTCACCCAACACAGAGCCGGCCTCCACCGATGCCAGTTGGTCGCGGTCGCCCAGCAGCACCAGGCGGCATTGCGGGGGCAGCGCCTGCAGCAGGGCCGCCATCATCTCGAGGTGGACCATCGAGGCCTCGTCGACAAACAGCAGATCCAGGTCCAGTGGCCGGGCGGCGTCGTGCAAGAAGTGTCGGCTGCCCGGGCGCACGCCCAGCAACGCATGCAGGGTGCGGGCGGGCCCGGGATCGAGGGTCTGCGCGCCGGGCCATTCGTCGACCAGGGTGGCATGCAAGTCACCCAGCGCCGATTCGAAAGACTGGCGCAGCCGCGCCGCCGCCTTGCCGGTCGGTGCAGCCAGCGCCACCTGCAGTGGCTGCGGACCGGTGTGCAGCGCCTGCAGCAGCACCAGCATGCGCGCCGCCACCCAGGTCTTGCCGGTGCCCGGGCCGCCCGTAACGACTGTCAGCCGTCCGCGCAGGGCCAATGCGCAGGCCGTCCTTTGCCAGTCCACGGCGCCGGCGCCGGCTTCGGCTTGGGCGTCGGCTGTCGTGGCGCCAGCGCCCTCGACCGCAGGGAAGAGACGTTGCAGCCACTGCCTGGCCTGCTGCTGGTCGAAAGCGAAAGGCGACGGCGGGATGAATCGATGCGTCGCGGCCGGGCCCGAACTTTCAGCCAGCAGCGCCTGCAGACCCGCGGCCACGCGGCCCTCGTCGCGCCAGTGGCGGCGCAGCGCCAGCCGGCCCTGCGACAGCACCAGGGGGGTGATGACAGCGCCCTCTTGCGCCGTCGTCGCGTCGGCCACGGCGTCGATGCAGGTCAGCACACGGCTGCGGGCCCAGGCCCGTTGCCGAACCGCGGCATCGGCCGGCCAGCCGGCAAGGGCTTGCGCCAAAGCTCCTTCGGCATCGGCCGGCCAGTCCAGCCAGGCCGCCCACGCCGCCGCCATGGACTCGGCAGTGTCGCGGTCCGACCGTGCGGCCACCGGCAGGCCACTGTGGCCGCGCGATTCCAGTTGCGACACCAGGGCGGCCGCCAGCAGCAGGCTGGCGGGCGCATCGGCGTCCAGGTCATGAAGGAAGCGGGCGAGAGCCAGATCCAGCGCCCGCAGCCAGCCGGCGTCGCGCCACGACTGCAGCAGCGCCAGAACTTGCTCGGTCGTCAGGTCGGCGGCGGCGTGGCGTTGGTCGGCCGGGGAAGTCAAGATCGCGCCTCCGCCCGGTTGGACGACGGCATGGCATTCGCAGCGCTCAGCATCGTGTCCAGCGCATCGATCAGCGCCGGCGGCGGCCGCAGCGTCAGGCAGCCCGCGGCGTCATGGCCGATGCCCCGCAGGAACAGGAAGATGGCTCCCGCCGGTCTCGGCGATCCCGTGGTCCCCGGTCGCGGTGGTGCGACACCGTCCGCACGCGACCCCTGCCGCGCGCGCAGCAGCCGCTGCAAGGCCAGCAGGTACAGCGCGGCCTGCACGTCATACCGGTGCGCCAGCACGGCCTGCTCCATCGCGGCCAGGCCGTAGTCGGCGTCGCTGTCGCCGAGATGGTTGGACTTGTAGTCCAGCACCCAGGCGCTGCCGGCATGTTCGAAGACGAGGTCGGCAAAGCCCATCAACATGCCGTGCAGGCTGCGCTCGGCCAGGGCCGGACGTTCGCGGCCGGGCAGGATGTGCTGGCGGCACAGGGCATCGACCCGCGCCGCCACCAGCCCGTCACTGGGAAACCAGAACTCCATCTCGGGCCGCAGCGTCTGCAACTGCGACAGCGGCACGCTCAGCGGTGGCAGCGGCGTGGTGCACACGCGGCGCAACCAGTCGCAGACCTCGTCGGCGCGTGCGCTCCAGCCCTGGCGTTCACAGCGGCGCCGCAGCGACTCGGCCAGCGGCTGTTGCAATGCCTGGCTCAGCGGTGCCGAACCATCGAGCGCGAAGCCCTCACCAGCGAGCCATTCCAGCTGTTCGTGCAGGAAGTTGCCGACCAGCGCGCCGCGCGGGAAGGTGTGCCAGGGCTGAAACGCACTGCCGGCCACGGCGGCGCCGGGTGCTGCGGGGCGCGGCGCGGCGGCGGGGCTCGCTTGCGCGTCGAGCGTCTCGGGCTCGTCGTTGCGGCGCAGTTGCAGCATCTGATCGGACTCGGTCGACGGCAGCGCCGCCGGCGCCTGCGGCAAGGCCCGGCCGGCATCGCGGACCAGGGCGGAATAGCTGCTGACCGACCACAGCCGGTCGAAGGATGCGCTGTAGGGCCGGGCGACGCGCAACGGTGGCAGCGCGGCGCGATTCAGCAGCCGGGTCAGCGGCGGCGCCGGGGCGGCACCTTCGGCGGCAGGCAGCAGCAGCTCATCCACAGACTGGATCTCGATGCCTTGGGTTGCCGCCGTCAGCCCCTGCAGATCGGACGTCATCTGCGCCAGGCTGCCGGCCGAGACACCGCTCACCAATTGCCCCAGCGCGCTGCGCGGCCACTGGCAGACGCCGGCGCGGTCGCGGACGGCCGCCGCCCCGACCCACAGCAGGTGGCGGGCCCGGGTCAGCGCCACGTACAGCAGGCGCATGTCCTCCTGCAGCCGGCGCTGGTCTTCGGCCGCCAGGTCGGCGGCATCGGGCCGCAGGCGCAAGGCGGTCGCGGCCGGCAGATCGCGCCGCAGCACGGCCGCGGTGTTCTGTCGGGTGAGCGTCCGGAAATCGGTGGCGAAGGGCATGAAGACGAGCGGGTATTCCAGTCCTTTGGCCTTGTGCACCGTCACCACCTTGACGAGGTCGGCGTCACTCTCCAGGCGCAACACGCGCTCGTCGGCGTCACCGCCGCCGCGACCCGACAGGGTGTCGTCGATCTGCGTCGCCAGCCAGCGCAGCAGGGCCTGCGGGCCGTCGAGCTGGGCACTGGCGGCCTGCAACAGTTCGGCCAGGTGCAGCACGTTGGTCAGGCGGCGTTCGCCATCGCCCGCCTGTATGGCTCTCGCACTCGCTCTCGCACTGGCACTGGCACCGGCCAGCCAGCGCGACGGCAGATCGAAGCGCTGCAGCGCCTGGCGCAGCATGGTCAGCACGCCCTGGGTTCTCCACACCTGATGCAGCTCGCGCAGCTGCTCGGTCTGGCGGTCGAAGGCGGTGTCGTCGCTGGCCAGGTGCAGCAGGTCGCCCAAGGGCAGGCCCAGCAGTGCGCCGGCCAGGGCGGCGCGTGCCAGACGCAGGTCCTGCGGCGCGGCGACGGCCTGCAGCAGACGCAGCAGCTCACGCGCTTCGGCGCTGGCGAAGACCGACTCCTGGTCCGACAGATAGACCGAGGCCACACCGCGTTGACGCAATGCCCGCCGCACGCTGCGGGCCTCGCGGCCGGTGCGCACGAGCACGGCGATGTCGGCCGGGCGCAGGGGGCGCATTGGATGCAGTGGGCGCCGGGCGTCGGCCCCGGTGGCATTTGCGCCATCTTCGAAACCGGCGTGAGGGTCGTTGAGCAAGGCGACGATGCGCTCGGCGCACAGCGCGGCGAAGAGCGCGCGCGCCGGCTCGCGCAGCCGCAGTTCGGTGTCGACGCACAGGCTCAAGGCGGGTGTCTCACCGGCCGCGGTGACGAATCGCTCGGCCCGACCGCGAGCCTGCACGGCCACGAACGGCAGCGGGCCGGAGCCGCTTGCAAGGAACGGCAACGGGCCGGAGCCCGCTTCAAGCCATGGCACCGGGCCGGAGCCGTCTTGGGCGCCCGGTTCACCGGGTTCGCGGAACAGGAAGGCGCCCCCGCCGGGCCGCTGTTCTGCGCCCTCGAACAGTCGGTTCACCGCCCCCACCACAGCCTCGGTCGAACGGTGGTTGGTGCTCAGCGCGTGGTGGCGCCCGGCTGTGTCGCGGCGCGCCCCGAGGTAGCTGTGGATGTCGGCGCCGCGGAAGGCGTAGATCGATTGCTTGGGGTCGCCGATCAGCAGCAGCGCATGGGCAGGGTCGTCATCGGCGATGCGATAGAGGCGGTCGAAGATGCGCAACTGCCGCGGCGAGGTGTCCTGGAACTCGTCGATCAGCGCCACCGGGTACTGCGCCAGGATGCGGTCGCGCAGGCGCAGCGCTGCGGCGCCGTGGAGCGCCGGGTCCAGCGCCTCGTCCAGGCGCTGCAGCAGGTCGGCAAAGCCGAAGCGGCCGCTTTGCGCCTTCAGCTGCTGCACACGTGCGGCGATGCAGGCGGCGGCGTGCAGCCGCATGGCGGTGCCGGGGTCGGCGTCGGCCAGCGTGGCTTCCAGCGCCGGCAGCAGGGCCTCGATGTCGGCGAACACCGGCGGCATGTCGAGGCGCGCGCCGTCGTTCAATGCGCTGGCAAAGCCGGCGGGCGTCAGGCGCTCGCGTGCCGTGGCCGTGAGGTCAATCTGCTCGGCCGCGGGGTCGGCCGCCCAGTCACGCAGGTCCTGCAGCCAGCGGCGCGTGTTCACCGGGCCGAGTCGCTTGCCGTTCAGGGGCTTGTCCTTGCGCGCCCATTGCTGCTCCAGCCAGCCGACGAGCCCGTCGATGCGTTCGACCCAACCGGCCTTCAGCGCGGCCAGCGTCTGCGCCCGGCGCTGCAGCACGTCGTGCATCACGGCTGCCAGCGACCCCTCGGCGGCCCCGGGCGGCAGCGGCAGGTCGCGCAGCGCGGCGGCGTCGGCCTGCAGCGCCGGCACCGTCTTCCAGCGCGCCAGCACGGTGCCCAAGGACTGTGCGGGCAGGCCGTACACCTGCTGCCGCCAGTAGTCGCGCGTGGCTTCGCCCTGCAGTGCGGCCTCGTCGGCCTGCAGTTCCTCGTCGAACAGGCAGCCGCTGTCGAAGGCATGTTCGCGCAGCATGCGCTGGCACCAGGCGTCGATGGTGAAGACCGCCGCGTCGTCCATGGCCTCGGCGGCGGCGGCCAGGCGCCAAGCGGCCTGTTCCTGCGCCGCGGCATCGGCGCAGTCGGCCATCAGCGCAGGCAGCAGGCTGTCGCCGGGCGGCACACTGCGCTGGCCGCGGAAGCAGGCGGCGGCCTCGATCAGGCGCGCGCGGATGCGGTCGGACAGTTCGCGCGTGGCCGCGCGGGTGAAGGTCATGACCAGAATCTGCCGCGGCGCCAGCGCGGGCTCGGTCTCGCCCGAGGGCAGCACACGACCGGGGCCGTGGCCCAGCACCAGCCGCAGGTACAGGGCGGCGATGGTCCAGGTCTTGCCCGTGCCGGCGCCGGCCTCGATCAGCCGGCTGCCGCGCAGCGGCAGGCGCAGTGCATCCAGCGGCTCGGGCAAGTCGGCCACGTCCGTCATCGTCGCGTTCGACGTCAAATCCTTCATCGTCGCTCATTCATCGTCGCTCACTCATCGTCGCTCACTCATCGTCGTTCTCGTCGCCGCCGCTGGCCGCTTCGGCTTCGCCTTCGGCTTGTTCGTCCACTTTCGCGCCCGGCAAATCGGCCACGCTCACATGGCGCTCGATCCAGGCGGCAAAAGGTGCGTACAGGCGCTGGCTGGCGGGCAGGAAGCCGGGCTCGGCGGCCAGTGCCGCAAAGTCCGGAAACAGGCGCGCCAGGCAGGCCTCGCGGCCCTCGCCGCGCCATCGCGTGCCGCCGTCGTAGACCTTCGCCGGCTGGCCCTTCTCGTCCAGTGCGGCCAGGCCGGTGCCCAGTGCCGTGGGCAGTGGGGCGTCGGCATTCAGGCCGTCGTCGCTGGCGGCCAGCAGATCGTCCAGCAGTGCACGTGCGGCCTCGGCGCCATCAACCGGCAACGGGCTGACGGTGATGACGCCATCGGTGCCGATCAGCACACCGCCCACAGCCCGCCCCGCTGCGGCGGCCATCAGGCTGCGCAGCCAGGCGAAGGGCAGGCGCTCCGGGCGGATGTGGCGGCGTTCACGACTGCGCAGCGCCACCGGCTGCAGTTCGATCCACCAGGCCTCGGCGGCGTCGTCGCAACGGGCCTGCAGCCTCGGAAGCACGTCGTCGAACACCAGAACGGACCGCTGCGCATGGGTCTGGCGCCAGCCCAGGCGGGGGCGCGGCTGCGGGTGCTGTCCATGCCACTGCTCCCAGTGCTGCAACATCGGCAAGGCAGTGGCCACCAGGGCGACCTGCACATGCCGCCCAGGTGCGCCCAGTGGCATGCGTCCGGCACGGCGCAGTGATTCGGCCGCCGCTCCGAGCGCGACGGACAAGGCGGGAGTGACCGCAAAGGCGGCCACATCCGATTGCGCAACGAGCCGCGCAACGAGCCGCGCATCGACCGGCGCATCGAGCCGCGAACGTGTCCCACGCAACAGTTCGTCCAGGCGCTGCCAGCGGTCCAGGCCGGCGACGTCGAAGGCCTCGTCGTCGGCAGGCGCCTCGACTACATCGTCGAACGCCACCCGCAGCCGCTGGCGGAAGAAGGCCTGCACAGGATTGCGCAGAAAGCGCGACAGGCTGTCCACCGTCATCGGCGCGGCTGGCAGCAGCCGAATCGGTGCGGCGGCAGCCGCCGGCGGGGTTTGCTGCAGGGACTCGTGCGGCGGCGCCTGCGACTGGGTGGCCGGACCATCGCCACCGATGTCGGCATGTGCCGCGCGCCACTCGCTGGCATAGGTGAACAGGGGCGGCGCGGTGACGCCGACCGCCACATCGGCATCGGCCTGCTCGAAGTAGCGCCGGCTGAAGGGCTGCAAGGGATGCTCGGTCGTGCGCTGCGCCACTTCGGCCTCGCTCCAGCCCGTGGTCAGGTAGTCGCGCAACTGGCCCACCAGCACCGAAGGCGGCTGCACCTGGTTGTCGCGCATGCTGCGGCCAGCCCAGCTGAGGTAAAGCACCCGCCGCGCCGACAGCAGCGCGTCCAGCATCAACTGGCGGTCGTCGTCTCGGCGCGATCGGTCGCCGGGCCGCGCCAGGCCGGGGCCGGCCATCAGGTCGAAATCGCTGCGCGGCGCGCGCCGCGGGTAGTCGCCGTCGTTCATGCCCAGCAGGCACACGACCTCGAAAGGCACCGCGCGCAGCGGCAGCAAGGTGCAGAAGGTGACGCCACCGGCCCGGAAGCGCTTCAGCGCGGCGGCCGCATCGGGCGCATCGACGGCGTCCAGCCAGGCCTCGCGCACGACCGCCAGCGGCAGGGGCTCGTCGAAGCCGGCCTGCTCGCAAGCCAGCAGCCAGGCCGCCAGGGCCTCGTGCAGCGCCGCCAGCAGGGCGCGGTCGATGTCGTCATTGGCGCTGAACAGGGCAGCCAGCAGGCTGCGCAGGCGCTCGGCCCAGGCGCCGGGGTGCCGAGGATGCACGGCATCGGCCCACCAGGCCTGCAGCACGTCCAGCAGTTCGGCCAGCACGCCGACCAGGCCGGCCGAGAGCCCGGCCACCTCGGCACAGGGTTCGATGCCCTCGAAGCCATCGGGCAGCGCACCGGCAGCATGCCCCAGCAGCATGCGCCGCAATGCGAACTGCCAGGTGTTGACGTCGCCACAGGCCCCCAGGCCCAGGGCATCGCGGTGCGCGGCGTGCAGTCCCCAGCGCGCGCCGGCCGCATCGATCCAGCCCAGCAGGGTCGGCAGGTCGTCGGTGGCCAGCCCGAAGCGCCGGGCCAGTGCAGGCAGGTCCAGCAGGTCGCGCAACTCGCTGGCGGTGCAGCGCGGCTGCGGCGCGTGCAGCAGCCATTCCAGCACCACCAGCAGCGGGCGGTGACCGCGTTCACGCAGGTCGGCGATGCCCCAGGGGATGTGCCGCGGGTCGTGCCGCGCGTGCTGGCCGAAGACAGCGCGGATGGCGGGCGCGAAGTTGGCGATGTCGGGCACCATCACGACGATGTCGCGCGGCGCCAGCGGCGGTGCATCCGGCTGTGCATCCGGCTGTGCGCTGGACTGCGCACCCGGCTCCGCGTCCGACTGCGCACCCGGCTGCGATGTTGGCGACTGCACCAGCAGGTGCAGCAACTGGTCGTGCAGCACCTCGACCTCGCGCAAGGCACTGTGGCAGACATGGAAGACGATCGACCGGTCGTCGGCCGCCAGTGCGGGGTGGGTGTGTTCGGCCAGCGGCCGCAGCTCGCGGATGTGCGCCTGCACCTGCGCCAGCCAGGGGCCCTGATCGGCTTCGGTCTCGTCGGTGAACAGGTCCACGCGCGGCAGGCCAAAGCGTTCACGCGCCCGTTCGGCGTCGTCGAAGGCATCGAGCTGGCGCACGAAGTCGCGGGCCTGCCGACCCCAGGCCGCCAGCAGCGGGTGGCCGTGCGCGTGCAGCGCGGCGGGTGCCAGCTGCGACAGATCGCGGCCGCCGCGCAGTGCATGGCGCCGCGGCGCAGCGGGCAGGCTCTCACGGCCGTCGATCAAGTCGGCCCAGAACCAGCGGCAGGGGTTGGGCACGGCCAGCAAGACCTGGCAATGCGCGCCCATCGCGGCAATGGCCTGCAGCAGCGACTGCGGCAGGTGGGTGCTGCCGAACAGCACCACGCGGCGCGGCAGCGCGGGCCAGGGCCCCGGCCCTTGCAGTGCCTGCAGGAAGCGCCGCTGCAGCGCCGGGCGGGCGCTGTCGCGCTCGGCAGGGCTCAGTTCGGCCCGCAGCGCGCGCCACAGCGCGGGTTGCCAGCGCTGGTCGTGCGGCACCGGCTGGGGCGGGCCCGCGGGCGACGGGGGAAGGACCGAAGGCGCGGGGGATGGGGAACGCTCCGGTGGCGCGGCGCGCAAGCGGTCGTGACCCGCCGCCCAGTCGTCCAGCCAGTCGGCGCGGTGCACTTGATACTGGTCGAACAGATCGGCCAGCCGTTGTGCGAGCTGCCACCGCCGCGCCGCGTCGCCGCCTTGCAGCCAGGCGGCCACGGGCGCGAACTCGCCGGCTTCGACCCCATTGCCGGCCAGCTGCGGCAGCAGACGCATCAGACGCCACGCCAGCGGCTGCTTGTCCAGCGGCGAGAGCGCCAGCACCGCCTGCCGCCCCAGCACGGCACGGCAGGCGCGCCAGAAGAAGCGCGCCGGCAGTTCCACCCGTGTGGCCGCGCAGATGCCGTGGGCAGTGGCCAGCTCCATCTTCAGCCACTCGCCCATGCCGCTGCTCTGCACCAGCAGCACTTCCTCTTCCAGCGCGCCCAGCGGATGGCGCGCCAGCCAGGCAAACACGGCCTGGGCCAGGGTCTCGAGCCGGTCGCCTTGCAGCACCAGCAGGCCGGGGGTCAGTTCAGGCTTCATGCAAGCAGGAGAGTGAGCCTGAAGCATGACATGGCCGCCCACAGCGGCATGCGCTGCGGCCGGCCTGCTGCCGGCCCTCACGCTGGTCTAGACTGCACCGCGCCGCCAGCCCCGGGCCGGACGACAGACGATGGGCGGCGGGCTGTAAGCGTTTGTCCAGGGCCCGGGTTTGCGGCCTTATCCACGTTTACACCCCTGGGAGCATCGGCGAAGATCGCCAACGCCTGCCCCTGTCCTGCCCCGGCCCGGACCTGCGTCCGGCCGCCCCCTCCCACCGATGGATGCCGATGGCTGTCGAGACCCTGGTTGAACCGCCCCCGTCCACGCTGGTCGGCGTGGCCCGCGTGCTGGTCAACGCCGGCAAGCTGAGCCCGCGCACGGCCGAGGAGCTGAGCAGGACTGCCCGCGAACGCAAGGGCAGCTTCGTCAGCGCCGTGGTGCAGGCCGGGTCGATCAAGTCCGACGAACTGGCGCACACGCTGTCGCATGCCTTGGCCCTGCCGGTGCTGGACCTGAACGCGGTCGATCTGCAGAAATTGCAGCGCAACCTGGTCGACCCGAAGATCACCAACCAGTACCAGCTGATCGTGCTGGGCAAGCGCGGCAACCGCATCTTCATCGGTGCCGCCGACCCCACCGACCAGGAAGCCACCGAGCGCATCAAGTTCGCCACCCAGCTGACGCCGGAGTGGGTGATCGTCGAGTACGACAAGCTGATGCGCCACCTGGAGGTGGCCAACGCCAGCGCCAACGAGGTGCTGGAGACGCTGGCCAGCAGCGACTTCGACTTCGACGTCAACGACGACGACAACACCGCCGCCGAGACGGCCGAGGTCACGGCCGAGGTCGAGGACGCGCCGGTGGTGCGCTTCCTGCAGAAGATGCTGATCGACGCCATCAACGCGCGCGCCTCCGACCTGCACTTCGAGCCCTACGAGTACCACTACCGAGTGCGCTTTCGCATCGACGGCGAATTGCGCGAGATCACGCAGCCGCCGATCGCGATCAAGGACAAGCTGGCCTCTCGCATCAAGGTCATCAGCCGTATGGACATCGCCGAGAAGCGCGTGCCCCAGGACGGCCGCATGAAATTGAAGTTCGGCAACAAGGCCATCGACTTCCGCGTCAGCACGCTGCCCACCTTGTTCGGCGAGAAGGTCGTGATCCGGATCCTCGACCCGTCCAGCGCACGTCTGGGCATCGAGGCCCTGGGCTACGAGAAGATCGAGAAGGACCGGCTGATGCTGTGCATCCAGCGGCCCTACGGCATGATCCTCGTCACCGGGCCCACGGGGTCGGGCAAGACGGTGTCGCTCTACACCTGCCTGAACATCCTGAACCAGCCGGGCGTGAACATCGCCACGGTCGAAGACCCGGCCGAAATCAACCTGCCCGGCATCAATCAGGTCAACGTCAACGACCGCGCCGGCCTGACCTTCGCCGCCGCGCTGAAGAGCTTCCTGCGCCAGGACCCGGACATCATCATGGTCGGCGAAATCCGCGACCTGGAGACTGCCGACATCGCCATCAAGGCCGCGCAGACCGGCCACCTGGTGATGAGCACCCTGCACACCAACGACGCGCCGACGACATTGACGCGGCTGCTGAACATGGGTGTGGCGCCGTTCAACATCGCCTCCAGCGTGCTGCTGATCACGGCCCAGCGGCTGGCGCGCAAGCTGTGCGAGAACTGCAAGAAGCCGGCCGACTACCCGCGCGAAAGCCTGCTGAAGGCCGGCTTCCTGCCCGAGGACCTGGACGGCAACTGGAAGCCCTTCCGCGCCGTCGGTTGCAGCAGTTGCAACAACGGCTACAAGGGCCGCGTCGGCATCTACCAGGTGATGCCGATGACCGAAGCCATCCAGCGCATCATCCTGAGCGAAGGCTCGGCGATGGACATCGCCAAGCAGGCGCAGCGCGAAGGCGTGCGTGACCTGCGCCAGTCCGGCCTGTTGAAGGTGCGCGTGGGCGTGACCTCGCTGGAAGAAGTCATCACCGTGACCAACGAATAGTTCGCTGAACAAGGCAACGCAAGCACATGGCTACCGCAACGCTCGCCAAGACCACGAAGGAACAGATCTTCGAGTGGGAAGGCAAGGACAAGAACGGCAAGATGGTGCGCGGCGAGATCCGCGCCGGCGGCGAGGCCGTGGTCAGCGCCAGCCTGCGTCGCCAGGGCATCCTGGTCAACAAGATCAAGAAGCGGCGCACAAGCGGCGGCAGGTCGATCAAGCAGAAAGACATCGCCATCTTCACGCGCCAGCTGGCAACGATGATGAAGGCCGGCGTGCCGCTGCTGCAGTCCTTCGACATCGTCGCCCGCGGCAGCACCAACCCGCGCATGACCAAGCTCTTGACCGACATCCGCAACGACGTCGAGACCGGCACCAGCCTGTCGTCGGCCTTCCGCAAGCACCCGCTGCACTTCGATGCGCTGTACTGCAACCTGGTGGAGGCCGGCGAGACCGGCGGCATTCTCGAGGCCCTGCTCGACCGCCTGGCCATCTACCAGGAGAAGACGCTGGCCATCAAGAGCAAGATCAAGTCGGCCCTGATGTACCCGATAGCGGTCATCGTCGTCGCCTTCGTCGTGCTGACGGTGATCATGATCTTCGTCATACCGGCCTTCGAGGACGTGTTCAAGTCCTTCGGCGGCGAACTGCCGGCACCGACGCAACTGGTGATCGCGCTGTCGAAGTTCTTCGTCGCCTGGTGGTGGGCCATCTTCGGCCTGCTCTTCGGCGGCCTGTACTTCTTCTTCGAAAGCTGGAAGCGCTCGGAGAAGATGCAGATGTTCATGGACCGGCTGCTGTTGAGGATTCCTGTCTTCGGCGATCTCATCAACAAGAGCGTGATCGCGCGCTGGACGCGCACCTTGTCCACCATGTTCGCCGCCGGCGTGCCGCTGGTCGAAGCCCTGGATTCGGTCGGCGGCGCCTCGGGCAACGCGGTCTATGCGCAGGCCACCGAACAGATCCAGCGCGACGTCTCCACCGGCTCGGCGCTGACCACTTCGATGACGGCCACCGGCGTGTTCCCGACCATGGTGCTGCAGATGGCGGCCATCGGCGAGGAATCGGGTTCGCTGGACCACATGCTGGCCAAGGCGGCCGAGTTCTACGAGGACGAGGTCGATGAGATGGTCAAGGGCCTGTCCAGCCTGATGGAGCCTTTCATCATCGTCATCCTGGGTACGCTGATCGGCGGCATCGTGGTGGCGATGTACCTGCCGATCTTCAAGCTCGGTTCGGTCGTCTGAGGTGGACGCGCTGGCTCACTTGACAGCGGCGCTGCCGCTGGAGCTGCTGCTGTCGCCGTGGGTGCTGGCCCTGCTGGGGCTGGCCATCGGCAGCTTCATGAACGTGGTCGTGCACCGCCTGCCGTTGATGATGGAAAGGCAGTGGTGGGCCGATGCCGCGGCGCAGCTGGCCGAAGGCGAGTCCTTCCGCCGCGTCTTCGCCGCCGAGGCCCCGGGCGGTCTGACGCAGGCCGGCGCGGCGCTGGAAAAGACGTTGAACGCACTGCCGCCGCTGACCCTGTCCCGGCCCCGCTCGCGCTGCCCGGCCTGCGGCCACCGCATCCCTTGGCACGAGAACATCCCCGTGCTCAGCTGGCTGTGGCTGAAGGGTCGTTGTTCGGCCTGTGCCACGCGCATTTCGGTGCGCTATCCGCTGGTCGAGTTGGGCACCGCGGCCTTGTTCGGTGCCCTCGCCTGGCGCCTGGGTGCCGAGCCGATGACCCTGCTGTGGTGCGCGGTCGCGGCCGTGCTGCTGACGCTGGCGCTGATCGACTGGGACACCACCTTGCTGCCCGACGCGCTGACCCAGCCGCTGCTGTGGGGCGGTCTGATCGTGGCGGCGCTGGGCTGGAACACGAGCGCAGGCGGCCTGACGCTGGCCAGCGCGCTGGGCGGGGCGGTGGCGGGCTATCTGTCGCTGTGGAGCGTCTACTGGCTGTTCAAGCTCGTCACCGGCAAGGAAGGCATGGGCTACGGCGACTTCAAGCTGCTGGCTGCGCTGGGCGCCTGGATGGGTTGGCAGGCCGTTCTGCCCATCGTGCTGGCCTCGTCGGTGGTGGGCGCCGTGGTCGGCATCGGCCTGAAGATGACAGGCGGGCTGCGTGAAGGCCGCTTCATGCCCTTCGGCCCTTTCCTGGCCGGCGGCGGGCTGATGGTGATGCTGGCCGGGCTGCCGATGGTGCTGTCGTGGATCGGGTGGGACTGAAGCACCCGTCTGCCGTCATGCGCATCGGCCTGACGGGCGGCATCGGCAGCGGCAAGAGCACCGTGGCGCGCGAGTGGGTGGCACTCGGCGCGACCTTGATCGACACCGACGCCATCGCCCACGCCCTGACCGGCCCCGATGGGGCCGCGATGCCGGCATTGGCCGCCGCCTTCGGCCCTGCGGTGCTGACGGCCGACGGTGCGCTGGACCGTGGGCACATGCGCCAGCTGGTCTTTGCCGACCCGGCGGCGAAGTTGCGGCTCGAAGCCGTGCTGCACCCGATGATCGGTGCCGAGGCGCAGCGCCAGGCGGCGGCGGCCGAAGCGGCGGGCGCCACGCACCTGGTCTTCGATGTGCCTTTGCTGGCCGAATCGCGCCACTGGCGCGCGCGCGTCGATGTCGTATTGGTGGTGGACTGCGACGAGGCCGTGCAGTTGCAGCGCGTGGCCGCACGACCGGGCTGGACCGAGGCCGCGGCACAGGCCGTGATCGCGCAGCAGGCCACCCGTGCGCAGCGCTGCGCCATCGCCGATGCGGTGATCTGCAACGGCACGCACAGCCTGGCGCAGCTGGCGGCCGAGGTGCGCGCGTTGGCGGCACTGTGGGGGCTGGCCGTGGCGATCGAGCCCTCATCCGACAGCGCTGGCAAGGCGGGCCCGGCGTCGGCCTGAACACGGCCGAAGCTTGTCGGCCGAGACAAGCGCCGCGCACCCCTGTGGAACAATCCGCGGCGCTGGTTGGTCCGACCGCGACTCTGATGCTGCGAAAGCCCCGCCTTGGTCCTGTACGAGTACCCGTTCCACGAAGGCATCCGCACGATGCTGCGGCTCGAACACCTGTTCGACCGCCTGGGTCAGCTGGTGGAACGCAACGCGCCGGTGGATCACCACTTTGCGCTGGCGACGTTGTTCGAGGTCATGGACGTGGCTTCGCGCGCCGACCTGAAGAGCGACGTGCTGAAGGAACTGGAGCGCCATCGCGCCCAGTTGCAGACCTACCGCGGGCACCCGGGCATCTCCGAGGCCGCGCTGGACGAGGTCACCGCCCGCATCGACCATGCGCACGACGGCCTGAACGCATTGCAGGGCAAGGCCGGTCACAGCCTGACCGCCAACGAATGGCTGATGAGCATCCGCAGCCGCATCAGCATTCCCGGCGGCACCTGCGAATTCGACCTGCCGGCCTACTACGCCTGGCAACAGCACCCGGCCGAACGACGCCGTACCGACCTGCTGGGCTGGCTGGCCACGCTGACGCCCTTGGCCGAGGCGCTGCAGGTGCTGCTGGGCCTGCTGCGTGACAGCGGCACGCCACAGCGCGTGGCCGCGCCCGGCGGGCTCTTCCAGCAGAGCCTGCCTCAGGGCAAGACTTATCAGCTGCTGCGCGTGCGCGTGGACGGCGACGACGGGCTGGTGCCCGAGATCACCGGCCACCGGCTGATGGTGACGGTGCGCTTCATGAAGCCCGATGCCGAAGGGCGGCTGCGGCCTGCCGCTGTGGACACCAGCTTCGAGCTGGCCTTGTGTGCCTGAGCCGCGGCGCATGGGCATGGACACCTCCTCGCCGCGGCGCCTGGTGATCTGCCCCAGCTGCAAGGGCCCGGCCCTGTTTCACCCCGACAACCGCTGGCGCCCGTTCTGCAGCGAACGCTGCCGCCAGGCCGACCTGGGGGCGTGGGCCAGCGAACGCTTCCGCGTTGCCGGGCCACCGGCCGAGGGGCCGCCGGACAGCCCCGACTGACGCTTCAGGTTCGGGCACCCACTTTCATCTTTGGCACGGTGAAGCCCAGGCTGCCCTGGTGGCGACCCACTGCGGTGGATGCCGCAGGAAGTGATGCCAGTCTTGCTGGGGCAACCGCAAGCCGGGCAAGGCCAGCCCTTGAACTGTCGCCGGCGACCCCTATAATTCGTTTGTTAGCACTCATCGTTGTCGAGTGCTAACGGCTGATCACTGACCCGGCACCTCGCTCGGGCAGTCCGATCCCCCCATGTGAGAGGACGCCGAACCCTGGCGTCCAACGCATTACAGACCCAAGGAGAAACCATGAAGCTGCGTCCCCTGCACGATCGCGTGATCGTCAAGCGTCTTGAACAGGAAACCAAGACTGCCTCGGGCATCGTCATCCCCGACAACGTCGCCGAGAAGCCCGACCAGGGTGAAGTGCTGGCCGTCGGCCCAGGCAAGCGCAACGAAAAGGGCGACTTCATCGCCCTCAACTGCAAGGTCGGCGACCGTGTGCTGTTCGGCAAGTACAGCGGCCAGACCGTCAAGGTCGATGGCGACGAACTGCTGGTGATGCGCGAAGAAGACCTCTTCGCCGTCGTCGAGAAGTAATCCGCCCACCCCTATCGAACTCGGAGATCTACAGACATGGCAGCAAAAGAAGTTGTTTTTGGCGGCGACGCCCGCGCCCGCCTGGTTGAAGGCGTGAACATCCTGGCCAACGCGGTCAAGGTCACGCTGGGCCCCAAGGGCCGCAACGTGGTGCTCGAGCGTTCTTTCGGCGCCCCCACCGTGACCAAGGACGGTGTCTCGGTCGCCAAGGAAATCGAACTCAAGGACCGCCTGCAGAACATGGGCGCGCAGATGGTCAAGGAAGTGGCGTCGAAGACCAGCGACAACGCCGGTGACGGCACCACCACCGCCACCGTGCTGGCCCAGGCCATCGTGCGCGAGGGCTTCAAGTACGTGGCCGCCGGCCTGAACCCGATGGACCTGAAGCGCGGCATCGACAAGGCCGTGACGGCCCTGAGCGCCGAGCTGAAGAAGGCCTCCAAGGCCACCACCACCAGCAAGGAAATCAGCCAGGTCGGCTCGATCAGCGCCAACAGCGACGAATCCATCGGCGAGATCATCGCCAAGGCGATGGACAAGGTCGGCAAGGAAGGCGTGATCACGGTCGAAGACGGCAAGAGCCTGGACAACGAGCTCGACATCGTCGAAGGCATGCAGTTCGACCGCGGCTACCTGTCGCCTTACTTCATCAACCAGCCCGAGAAGCAGAGCGCGGTGCTCGACAACCCGTTCGTGCTGCTGTACGACAAGAAGATCAGCAACATCCGTGATCTGCTGCCGGTGCTGGAGCAAGTTGCCAAGAGCGGCCGTCCGCTGCTGATCATTGCCGAAGAAGTCGAAGGCGAGGCCCTGGCCACGCTGGTGGTCAACACCATCCGCGGCATCTTGAAGGTCGTCGCCGTCAAGGCGCCGGGCTTCGGCGACCGCCGCAAGGCCATGCTGGAAGACATCGCCATCCTGACCGGCGGCAAGGTCATCGCCGAGGAAGTCGGCCTGACGCTGGAGAAGGTCACGCTGGCCGATCTGGGCCAGGCCAAGCGCGTCGAAGTGGGCAAGGAAAACACCACGCTGATCGACGGCGCCGGTGCTGCCGGTGACATCGAGGCGCGGGTCAAGCAGATCCGCGTGCAGATCGAAGAAGCCACCAGCGACTACGACCGCGAGAAGCTCCAAGAGCGCGTGGCCAAATTGGCCGGCGGTGTGGCCGTCATCAAGGTCGGCGCCGCCACCGAAGTCGAGATGAAGGAAAAGAAGGCGCGTGTCGAAGACGCCCTGCACGCCACGCGTGCTGCGGTCGAAGAAGGCATCGTCGCCGGTGGCGGTGTGGCCTACCTGCGCGCCCGCCAGGCCGTGGGCACCATCAAGGGCGACAACGCCGACCAGGACGCAGGCATCCGCCTGGTTCTGAAGGCGATCGAAGCCCCGTTGCGCGAGATCGTCTACAACGCCGGTGGCGAGCCGAGCGTGGTCGTCAACGCGGTGCTGGCCGGTACGGGCAACTACGGCTTCAACGCCGCCAACGACACCTACGGCGACATGATCGAGATGGGCATCCTGGACCCGACCAAGGTGACGCGCACGGCGCTGCAGAACGCCGCTTCGGTGGCCAGTCTGATCCTGACGACCGAAGCCATGGTGGCCGAGGCGCCGAAGGAAGAGTCCTCTGGCGGCGGCATGGGCGGCGGCGGCATGGGTGGCATGGGCGGCATGGGCGGCATGGACATGTAAGCGTCTTCCGGACGGCTGGCGCCGCCGGAATACGTCGACGGGATCGAACCGACGGGCAGCGCCCGCGGCTCATCCCGCCGGGGCGGCTGGCCTTGCGGCAGCCGCTCTGGCCCTGGCACTGCCCTGAATGCGAGCCTGCGTTGCGAAACGCAGGCTTTTTTCATGGATCGGCGCCAGGGCCGGGGCACAGAATCATCGGCGGATGGATACCACCTTCGCCCCGCCCGCACTGCGTCAGTTCATCGACGAAGAACTGCTGCGCGCCCCGCTGCTGTTCGACCAGATGGTCGACGGCACCCTGGACGCCACGCGCAAGGCACTGCCGGGCATGTCACCGATGGAACGCGGCCTGGCCGGCGAGCTGATGCAGTCGCTGCAGTCGCGCCGCGGGCGTCTGGCCGAGTACTTCGTGCACAGCCTGAAAGACCAGGTGCAGACCGAGATCGCGCGGCGCGCGGCCCCGCTGGCGCACACCCCCAGGCCCCAGGCGCCCAGCAGCCGCCTGGCGCTGGTCGACGAGGCCGAGGCCGCCGTCGACGTCGAGCTGTCGCAGACCATCAAGGCCATCAAGGACACGGCCGAGTACGAACTGCGCGAATTGCAGACCTTCGTCTCCGCCCTGGTCGGCGACATGGATGTCAGCCGCGACCACAACCCGCTGGGCGCCGACACCTACGCCCGCGCACTGTGGGCCGCCGCCCATGCGCTGCCGCTGACGACCGGGCACCGCGTCACCTTCATGCGCCATGCCGGTCCGGCGCTGGCCCAGGTATTGCGCCGCGCCTATGCCGCGGCCACTTCACGGCTGGAGCAGCTGGGCGTGGAGCCCGCCGCCTACCGCACTGTGATCGTGCCTTCCGGATCGCGCCGCGGCGGTCGCGCTGACTCACCGTTCACCACCTTCAGCCCCGACCTGCACGGCATGCGCTCACGCATGGCGCCCAGCTGGGACACGCCGTCGCGCCAGGTCGATCTCAGCTACGAGGGTCAGGCGGGCGACGAACGACTGCGCCAGATCCGCTTCAAGGAAATCGCGCTGGCAGCGTCGACGCCGCTGGACCGGCAGTCGGTCGAACTGGTCAGCCGCTTGTTCGACGCCATCGACGGCGACCACCGCATTGCGCAGGACGTGCGCGGCATATTGGCCAGGCTGCACGCGCCGGCCATGCGCCTGGCGCTGCGCGACCCGGCCCTGCTGGACGAAGAAACGCATCCGCTGTGGGTGTTCGTCAACCGCCTGGCCTACGAGGCCGAGATGTCCCCCGATGCGGGCGACCCCGAACGTGCGCGGCTGCTGCGCGTGGGCCTGAGCAGCATCGAGCAGGTGGCCGCCCAGCCCGAACAGGGTGCCGGCCACTACCGCTGGGCGAGCGAACGCCTGCAGGCCTTTCTGCAGCAGCGCCTGGGGCGCAAGCTGCAGCGTGTGGCCTCGCAGGTGGGCGCACTGCAGAAGCTGGAAGACCGGCTGTGCGCCAGCAGCACGGTGCCTTCCACGCTGCATGGCACGCTGGACGTGCCGCAGCTCGACACCGTGCCGGCCGAATTGATGGGCGAGCCACCGCCTGCGCCGGCGCCCCAGTCAGGCGCCAGCCCCTGGCTCGAAAGCTTGGAGCCCGGCGAATGGCTGCGCATCTTCATGCAGGGCCGCTGGCTGCAGGTGCAGTTGCTGTGGCCGGGCGAGCGCCGCGAAATCTGGCTGTTGGGCGATGGCGCCTCCGACGCCACCTGGGCCGTGCGCCGGCGGGCCCTGCTGATGCTGCACGACGCGGCGCTGTTCAAGCGCCTGAAGCAGCGCTCGGTGCTGCGCAGCGCCGCCTACCGCGTGCAGCAGCAGGTGGCGGGCAAGGACACGACGCTGTAATGCGCCCGCTGCGCTGACGGCCACACGCCGTCAGGCGGCAGGACGTTCGGTCGGTTGGCCGCTCGGACAAGTCGTGCGGTCTCACGCCATCGCGCGGCCGGGCAGTTGCCCGGTCGGGCGCTCAGGCTGCCAGACTGCGCTCGATCTCCTGCGCCACGCGCGCGGGCTGCTCGTGCACCACCCAGTGCGAGGCCTGCGGCAGCCGCACGATGCGCAGCCGCGGCACCCAGTGCGACAAGCCGTCCAGCAGCGCAGGCAGCAGCGCGCGGTCGCGCTCACCCCAGACCACCGTGGTGGGCACGGTCACGTTCACCAGCGCATCGGGCAGTTGCAGCCGGTGCAGTGCGTCGTCGGGGCCGGTGGCGGGGCGCAAGGGCGAGGCGCGATAGTAGTTCAGCGGTCCCGTCAGCCCGGCCGCCCAGCAGGCGCGGTAGGCCTCGCGCAGCGCCGGTGTCAGCCAGGGCATGCCGTCGGCCCAACCCTCCAGAAAGGGCCACAGCCGGGCGTGGTCGCGTTCGGTCAGCAGCCGCTCAGCATCTGGCCGACAGAGAAAGTTCATGTAGGCGCTGGCCGCCTGTTGCGCGGGGTTGTCGCGCAGTTCACGCAGAAATGTGGCCGGATGCGGCGAATTGATGATGATCAGCCGCTTTATCAGGTCCGGCCGCAGAGCCGCCAGCGACCACGCCACGGCACCACCCCAATCGTGCGCAACGAGGGCATCGACAGTCCCGCCCTGGCCCTCGATCAAGGCCACCAGATCGGCGACGATGTGCTTCGCGCGGTAGGCCTCGACCTCGGTTGGCCGAGACGACCCCGGATAGCCGCGCAGGTTGGGCGCCAGGCAGGCGGCACGGGCCGGGCCGGCGGCCAGCAGGCCCATCACTTCGTCCCAGACGAAGGCGGCTTCGGGGAATCCGTGCAGCAGCAGCACACGCGGTTGATCGGGCACATGCAAGGGCGCGGACTGGCCGACCGGGCCGAACGGGCCGGTTTCGCGGCAAGCCAGCGTGATGCCGTGCGGCAGCGCGATGTCGCGCAAGGTCGGTGCCGGTGCGAGCGTGGGACTCACGGATGAACTCACGGATGAACTCAGGGATGAACTCAGGGATGCGATCAGGGGTGCACCCAGGCGTGCAGGGTCTCGGCCACGTCGTCCACGCCCAGGCGCGACAGGGCAGAAAACAGCGTCACGCCGATGTCGGCCGCCTCGCTGCCGACTTCGCCCAGCGCGTCCTGCGCCGTCGCCAGCGCCGCCTGCTGGTCGCGGCGGTTCAGCTTGTCGGCCTTGGTCAGCAGGGCCAGCAGGCGCACCTCTCCGGTGGCGATGCGCGGCGCCATCAGGCCCAGCAGCCGGCGGTCGAGTTCGGTCAGCCCCAGGCGCGAATCGACCATCAGCACCACCCCGTGCAGCGGCCGGCGCAGCACCAGGTACTGCGCCATCACCTCCTGCCAGCGCAGTTTGGCCGCACGCTCGACTGCCGCATAGCCGTAGCCGGGCAGGTCGCACAGCAGGGCGTCGGGCGCGTCCTTGGGGCCGACCTCGAACAGGTTGATGTGCTGCGTGCGACCCGGCGTGCGCGACGCAAAGGCCAGCCGCTTTTGTTGTGTCAGCCGGTTGATGGCCGTGGACTTGCCGGCGTTGCTGCGGCCGACGAAGGCGATCTCGGGCAATTCGGACGCGGGAAGCTGTTCGAGCTGGCTGGCCGTCGTCAGGAAGCGAGCGCCGTGCAGCCAGGCGCGCGCGGCCTTGGCCGCGTGGGCCGCCTGGGCCAGGTCGGCAGCGGAGGCCGCCTCGGGCGGGTCCGCAGCGGGTCCCGCCTGGGCCAAGTCGGCAGCGGAGGCCGCATGAGCCAGGTCGGCAGCGGAGCCCGCTGCGGGCCCGGATGGCCGGGACGGCGACGGGGGCGCGGGCGGTTGAAAGCCGGATGTCATGGTGAATTGTAGAATTGACGGTTTGCTCAACCCCTGGGTCGGCCGTTCGGGCCCCAGGCGGCCCCCAGTCCGAGGCACCCCCGCATGAAGTCGCAAGTCGTCGCAAATCTGGCCGTGCCCTACCCGCACTCTTTGACATCCATCGGCACCGGCCTGGTCGGCTGGCTTGGTCGCTTGCGTCTGCTGGGCGCCGCTGCGCTGCTGGCCGCCGCCGGTGCGGCGCAGGCCGACGACCCGCCCCCGGTGTTCAAGGCCGACCTGGCGCGCGGTGCACAGGTCGCCATCACTTGCCAGGCCTGCCACCTGGCCGATGGCAACCGGGGTTCACCGGCCAACCCCATCCTGGCCGGCCAGCACCCCGAATACCTTGCCAAGCAGCTGGCCGAGTTCAAGGCCGGCAAACGCAAGAACGCGATCATGCAGGGCTTCGCCGCGCTGCTGTCGGAAGACGACATGAAGCACGTCGCCGCCTTCTACGCCAGCAAGCCGTTAAAGCCCGGCTTCGCCAAGAACAAGGAAACGGTGCGGCTGGGCGAGGCCATCTACCGCGGCGGCATCACCGCCAAGCAGGTGCCTGCCTGCTCCGGCTGCCACAGCCCCAACGGCGCAGGCATCCCCGCCCAGTACCCGCGCCTGGGTGGCCAGCATGCGGACTACACCGAGTCGCAGCTGGTGGCTTTCCGCAGCGGCGCGCGTGCCAACAACGCGCAGATGATGACGATCTCGTCGCGACTCAGCGACCTCGAGATCAAGGCCGTGTCGGATTACCTGGCCGGCCTGCGCTGAGCTCGAAGCGGCGCAGGAAGGCGCGGTCGATGCCGTCCTTCCAGCGCCACAGCGCCCGGCCCAGCGCGCGGCCCGGCGCCGGACCGAACAGCGGCGCCAGCGGCTGCAGCGTCGCGCTCGAGATCGCCCAGCGCCCGCGTGCGGCCACAGCGCTGCCATCGGCACAGGCCAGCAGGGCCAGCATCTGGCGCTGCGGCGTGTAGGCCCGCAGCGGCGCGCCAGTCAGGGCCGCGCGCAGGTTGTGCGACAGCACCGGGCCCATGCGCACGGCATACACGCCCGCCTTGGGCAGCGGTGGGGTCCAGGCGGCACAGTCGCCGACCGCGAAGACATGGGGGTGCGAGCGTGATCGCAGTCGGGTGTCGACGGCGATGAAGCCGCTGGCGCTGACCGCCAGACCGCTGCGTGCCTGCCAGGCATGGGCCTCGGCGCCGGTGGCCCACAGCAACAGTTGTTGCTCGCCGGATGGGCCCTGGCTGCGTGCCTGCGCCAGGTCGTCCTTCGACCAGGCCCGGCCTGTCAGCACGACCACGCCGGCGCGTTGCAGGGCCTGGGTCAGCGCGCGCGCCGCGCCGGCGGCCAGCCCTGGCAGCAGCGTGTCGGCACGCGTCAGCAGCCGCCCCCTCAGCGCGCGACCGGGCTGAAGCGCGCGCAGCCGGGCCAGCACCGCCAGCAGCGACTCGACCCCCGCCGCGCCACCGCCCACCGCCGTCACGCACAAGGCGCGCGCGTCGCCGGCCTGCTGCGCCAGCAGCACGTCCCAGGCGCCCCGCAACTCGCCGAGCGGGCGCAGGCACAGCACCGTGGCACCGGCAACATCGGACACGTCGGGCGGGTGCAAGGTCGAACCCACGTTCAGCGACAGCCAGTCGCATTCCAGCACCGCGCCGCTGTCCAGATGCAGTCGCCGGGCGGGCGCATCCAGCGCGCGCAGTTCGTCGGCGATCAAGGTCGCGCCTGCGGCCGCGGCCAGGGCGGCGAAGTCGATGCAGATTTCTTCGTAGCCGTAGGTCCCGGCCAGCCAGCCCGGCACCATGCCCGAATAAGGCGCCAGTGCCGCGGGCGAGACCACGCTCAGCGCCACGCCCGGCACCGGCGCGTCGATCCAGTCGCGCAGCACCTGGGCATGGGCGTGGCCGGCGCCCACCAGCACCAGATGGCGTCGGGCGGGGCTCGACGCGGCGCCGTGGCGCACCGTTTCAGCGGTAGGCACGTGCCAGGTCCTCGGCCGGCACGCCGCGCCAGTACTGCCAGCGCAATCGCCACATCAGCACGATCGTGGCCCAGGCGCCGCGCTCGTCCCAGCGCCGGCCCGAGGTCGTGGCACGCTGGCGCAGGCAGGCCGGCGCGCCGATGCGGCGCAGGCGGCGCGACAGCTCCACGTCCTCCATCAGCGGCTGGGCGGGAAAGCCGCCGATGCGCTGGAAGACCTCGCGGCGCACGAAGATGGCCTGGTCGCCGGTGGCGATGCCGGTGCAGCGTGACCGCCGGTTCATGCATGCCGCCACCATCGGCAGCCAGCGTGAACGCCCGCGGATGTGCACGTCGAAACGGCCCCACACGGCGCCGCGGCGCAAGGCCGCGGCCACCAGCGCATCGGCCTGAGGCGGCAGCGTGGTGTCGGCATGCAAAAACAGCAAGGTGTCGCCGCGCGCCAGCGCCGCGCCGGCGTTCATCTGCCATGCGCGGCCGCCGATGCCGGCCGCACCGCCGTCGATCACCGCATCGGCCGCCGGCCGGGCCAATGCCAGCGTGTCGTCGCGGCTGCCGCCATCGACCACGATCAGCTCGGCGCCCCGGGCCCGCAGCGGCGCCAGGGCCTGCAACGCGGCGGCGATACCGTCCGCCTCGTTCAGTACCGGCAGCACGATGGACAGCGCAGCGGCTGCAGGGCGGGCCGGGCTCATCCGCGAGCGTCGTTCAGCGCCCAGTCGTAGTCCAGAAAGCCGATGTCGAACACGCCGCTCTTCAGCCGCGCGCGATCGGCCGGCGCATCAGCCAGGCGATCGGCGTGCGCGGCCGCGAAGGCCTGCAGCGAAGCGATGCCGCGATGGCCGAGACGGAAGTCGTCGCCGTACCAGTCGAAGATCTTCGACAGCTCCAGCCGGCCCCGCTGCACGTTCCAGCGGTTGCGTGTGCGGTCGGCCATGAAGCGCGCGGTCTGCTCGTCGAGCTGCGCATCGAGCCGCGTGGCGACAAAGGCCTCCTCGCGCAGCATCGGGCAGCCGATGGAGGCGCAGTTGACGGCAAAGTGGATGCGCGGGTCGTCATAGGCGCCCCGTTCGCGCAGGGTGTCGTGTTCGATGCCATCCAGCGTCATCTGCCGGCCCAGCAGCGGCACGAAGGGGCGCTTCCAGGGGCTCTGGAACACGCTGCCGAGGTCCTTGATCGACTTCAGATCCGGGTACTTCGTCAGGATCAATTCGACCGTGAAGGCGTTGTAGGCATTGATCAGGAAGGCCATGCGCTGGCTGCGGTCGAAGCCGGCGAAGGCGGCGGCGCTGACCCCCGACAACTGCGCCAGATAAGTCTGCAGGGCCGCACGCTCGGCCGCGAAGCCGGCGTAACGCACCACCGAGGCCTGCCCGCCGCGCAGCAGCACGACGTACCTCTTCAGCAGCGCCGTCCAGGCCGCGTGGCTGTGGTCGAAACTTGCCTGCGCACCAGCCGGCAGCGCGAGCGAGCCCACGGCACCGATGCCGCACAGCATGAAGGTTCGGCGGCCGACATTTCGGGCAAAGCTTCGGGCACAGCTTCGGGTCGGGCCGGTCACGGATGGTTTCATGCGGAGCCTCGGTATCAGGCGCGCTGCCAGGTCTGGAAGCGCTCCACCCAGGCCAGCAGCCGCTGCGGCGCATGCGCGCGCTTCCACTCGCCGGCCACGGCCTTGTTGCTCTCGGCCAGCGTGGGATAGATGTGGATGGTGCCCAGGATCTTGTTCAGGCCCAGGCCGTGCTTCATCGCCAGCACGAATTCAGCCATCAGATCGCCTGCGTGTTCACCGACGATGGTCACGCCCAGGATCTTGTCCTTGCCCGGCACCGTCAGCACCTTGACGAAGCCGTGTGCGGTGCCGTCGGCAATGGCGCGGTCCAGATCGTCGATGCCATATCGAGTGACCTCCACCGCGATGTCCTGCTCCTTGGCCTCGGCCTCGCTCAGACCCACACGCGCCACCTCGGGGTCGGTGAAGGTGGCCCAGGGAATCACGCTGTAGTCGGCCTTGAAACGTTTGAAGCCACCGAACAGCGCGTTCACTGCCGCATACCAGGCCTGGTGCGAGGCCGTGTGTGTGAACTGGTAGGACCCGGCCACGTCGCCCACCGCGTAGATGTTGGGGTACAGGGTCTGGAGATAGTCGTCGGTCTGGATGGTCCTGCGAGGTGTCAGCGGGATGCCCAACTCTTCCAGGCCGTAGCCCGTGACGCGCGGGCTGCGGCCCACGGCGCACAGCAGCACGTCAAATTCGATGGCGAGTTCTGCGCCAGCGTGCTTGACGATCAGGCGCTTGATGGCGCCTTCGCCCTCATCGACTTTTTCGCAGCGCACCGCCTGGTGGCCGGTCAGCACGTTGACCCCGTCTTCCTTCAGCGAAGCCGCCACCAGGGCCGAGACCTCTTCGTCCTCGCGCCCCATCAGCCGCGGCGCCATCTCCACCTGCGTCACCGCGCTGCCCAGGCGCGCGAAGCTTTGCGCCAGTTCACAGCCGATGGGCCCGCCACCCAGCACCATCAGGCGCCGCGGCAGTTCGGTCAGCCCCCACAGCGTGTCGCTGGTCAGAAAACCCACGTCCTGCAAGCCGGGGATGGGCGGCACGAAGGGGCTGGCGCCGGTGGCGATGACGATGCTGCGTGTGCTGAGCGTGTTCTTCTTCCCGTCGGGTGTGGTGATCTCCACCGTCCACGGGCTGGTGATATGCGCGTGGCCCTGCACGACATCCACGCCCAGGCTGCGGTAGCGCTCGGGCGAGTCATGCGGTTCGATGTCGGCGATGACCCGGTGCACGCGCCCCATCGCGGTGGCGAAGTTCAGCTGTGCCGAAGCGCCCTCGAAGCCCAGGCTGCCGGCCTTCTTCAGCTGCTTGGCGAACTTGGCCGAGCGGATCAGCGCCTTGCTGGGCACGCAGCCGTAGTTCAGGCAGTCGCCGCCCATCTTGTGGCCCTCCACCAGCGTCACCTTGGCCTTGACGGCGGCGGCGATGTAGCTCGTCACGAGCCCGCCGGCACCGGCGCCGATGACGATCAGGTTGCGGTCGAACTTCGCCGGCTTGGTCCACTTGGCATAGACCTTGCGGCCCTGCAGCCAGCCCACGACGGCCTTGGCGATGAGCGGGAAGATGCCCAGCAGCACGAAGCTGCCCAGCAGTGCCGGGCTCAGCACGTCGCCCAGGTTGTTGATGGCCGCCAGTTGCGTGCCCGCATTCACGTACACCACGGTGCCGGCCAGCATGCCCAGCTGGCTGACCCAGTAGAAGCGGCCCGCGCCGATGGGCGTCAGCCCCATCAGCAGGTTGACCATGAAGAACGGAAACACCGGCACCAGGCGCAGCGTCAGCAGGTAGAAGATGCCGTCTCGCTGCACACCGGCATTGATGGGCTTCAACTGCTTGCCGAAGCGGGCCTGGATGCTGTCGCGCAGCAGATAGCGAGACGCCAGGAAGGCCAGCGTGGCACCGATGCTGGACGCAAAGCTGACCACCAGCAGGCCCACGCCCAGGCCGAACATGGCGCCGGCCGCCAGCGTCAGGATGGTCGCGCCGGGCACGCTGAGCGCAGCGGCCGCCACGTACACGGCGAAGAAGATGGCCACCGTGGACACGGGCTTTTCCTGGAACAACGCCACCAGGCCGTCGCGGCTGGCCTTCAGCTGCTCCAGCGTCAGCAGGTTGCCCAGGTCGTAATGCCGGTACAGGCCCACGGCCACGACCACCGCCACGGCAAGACCTGTCCACAGGCCCCAGCGGGTGCCGCCGGCCTCGGGTTTTGCAGGCGGGTTCATCAGGCGGCCTGGGCCGGTGCCGTGCCGTCCAGCGCGCCGCCGCAGCTGCTGCCCTGGCCGGCGGTGCAGCCGTAGCAATGGTCGGCCACGCGGATGGCGGCACCTTCGGGCGAGTGCTGCAGCAGTTCACGCAGATGGGGCCGTGCGGTGATGCCGGTGTGCGGGCCCAGGCGCGCCGGCAGGCCCAGCATCTGGTTGAAGTCGCAGTCGTACAGGTCGCCCTGGTAGTCCACACTCAACAGGCTGCCGCACATCACCGTGCCCAGGTTCTCGGGCCGGTAGGCGCCTTTCAGCAGCGCCATGTAGTCGCCGAAGGTGCCCTTGCTGACGAGCGTGCTGCCGAAGCGCTGGATCGGCATGTTGGTGATGGCGTACAGGTGGTTGAAGGAGATGCCGAAGTGCGCCATCAACTCGCGCTTGTAGTCGGCTTCCAGCGCCGCCTGCGGCGGTGGCAACACGGCGCCCTGGGGGTTGTAGACCAGGTTCAGCGCCAGCCCGGTGCCGTCCTGTCCGTAGCCCAGCGCGTTCAGGCGCTGCAGGCCGGCGATGCTGCGGTCGAACACGCCGTCGCCGCGCTGGCGGTCGACATTGGCGACCGAATAGCAGGGCAGCGAAGCCGTCACCTGCACGCCCTGCGCGGCCAGGAATTCGGCCAGGTCTTCGTGTCCGGGTTCGGACAGGATGGTCAGGTTGCAGCGGTCGATCACCGTCACGCCCAGCGCCCGGGCAGCGGTCACGAGGCGGCGGAAGTGTTCGTTCAATTCCGGCGCGCCGCCGGTCAGGTCCAGCGTCAGCACCCGGCGGCGCTGCAGCACCTGCAGCACCAGATCGACGGTCTCGCCGTCCATCATTTCGGTGCGCTGCGGGCTGGCGTTGACGTGGCAATGCAGACAACTCTGATTGCACTTGTAGCCCAGGTTGACCTGCAGCGTGGTCAGGCTGGCGCGGCGGATGGCCGGGAAGTCGGTGCGGGCAAGCAGGGGCAGGGTGGCATGCATCGTGTGGGGGGGGTCGGAACCGTGGGGAGCGGGTGGAGTGCGCTGCTCAGTCGCGCTGGCGGGGCTGGCGTTACACGAAGTACAGGATAACGGGCTGAGAACAGGCTCAGAAGGGGCTGAAGAGCGGCCCGCTCGCAGACTAACCCGATTGCCATGTCGGCGTGTAAAGCCGAGCGGCGTGGACCGATTGAGTGCGGGGCGGGCCGAAAGTGGCCCGCCCAGCCCCAGCTCCCATCCCAACCCTGCTGCTGCTGGGCCTGGCCACCCGCCTGTCGGCGCTGGGCCTGCTGGTGATGACGGCGGTGATCCAGGTCCTGGTCTACCCCGCTGCCTACGCCACCCACGGCGTCTGGGCCGCGGTGCTGCTGTGGCTGATGGCGCGCGGGCCGGGCGTGGTGTCGGTCGACCACTGGCGGCAGCTTCGCCGCACCGCGGGTCAGCGTCACGGCTTGCACGACAGGCGGGCCCGTTGAGCCGGACATGAGCCACACGACCGAGCCACACGACCGAGCCACGCCACAGAGCGATGCCACACAGAAGCGCAGTCAGCCCCGCACCAGAATACGGGGCTTGACCGCGCCCACACCGCCCACACCGCCCGCGCCCACATCAAGCCCCTCACCTGTCGCTGCCAGGGGTGCGCCAGCACGGGCGCAGTGGCAGGCGGATGTCGACGCGGCGACCCCCTCCACCTGGGTGCTGCAACTGGCGGGCGACTGGCGTCTGCCACCGCGCCGCTCGGCCCGTGCAGCCGCCGCCGACCGCATCAGGAGACGGCGCTCCAAGGTCGGCGCCCTGCCCCCCCTCCCGGCCGGGGCCGATGTCCGGGCCGTGCACATCGACACCAGCGCACTGCAGGCCTGGGACGCCGACCTCGGCCCGGCGCTGTGGCCGCTGCTCGCGCCGCTGCAGCAGTCCGGTGCCACGCTGGACCTGGGCGCACTGCCCGACGACACCCGCGTGGCGCTGGAGATGGCGCTGGGTGCACCGCCGCAGGTGGTGGTGGAGCACGAAGAGCCCGGCAATGCCATCGACCGCATCGGCCTCTGGGCGCAGCGCTGGTGGGACGACGCGCTGGATACCGTCAGCTTCATCGGTGAAGTGCTGCTGGCACTGCGCCGCACGCTGCGCCCCAGGCACTTGCGGGTGCTGCGCGGCGTCGACTTCTGGCGGCAGTTCGAGAGCACCGGGCCCTTGAGCCTGCCCATCGTCACCCTCACCAGCTTTCTCGTCGGTCTGCTGCTGGCCTACATGGGCGGCGCGCAACTGACGCGGGTCGGCGGCCAGGCCTTCATCGCCGACATCGTGACCGTCGGCGTCGTGCGTGAACTGGCCGGGCTCATGACCGGGGTGATCCTGGCCGGCCGCATCGGCGCGGCCTTTGCCGCGCAGCTGGCGACGATGCAGGCCAACGAGGAAATCGACGCCCTGCGGACGCTGGGCATCGACCCGGTGGAACATCTGGTGCTGCCGCGTTTGCTGGCGATGCTGGCGATGGCGCCGCTGCTGGTGGCGTACGCGGCGGTGGTGGGCGTGCTGGCCGGGCTGCCCGCGGCCAGCGGCATCTACGGCGTGCCGGTCACCGACTACTTGCAGCGCAGCCTGATGGCGCTGAGCTGGACGCATGTCTGGATCGGCCTGGGCAAGGGCACGATGTACGTGCTGCTGGTGGCCCTGGCCGGCTGCCGCGAGGGCTTGCACGCCGGCCGCAACGCGCAGGCCGTGGGCGACGCCGCCACCCGCGCGGTGGTCAAGGCGCTGGTCTGGATCGTGCTGGCTGCCTCGGCCAGCACGGCGCTGTTGCAGATCCTGGAGCTGTGATGGGCACGCTCGCTTCCACCACGGCTTGCACCACCGCTCCTACCACCGCTTCCACCACCGCCTCCTCCGGGCCCAGCTCGCCGGCACCGGCAAGCGGGGCCGCGCCGTTGATCCAGGTGGAGGGCCTGGTGATGTGCTACGGCGAACTCACCGTGATGGAGAACCTCCACTTCGACGTGCACCCCGGCGAGGTGCTGGCCATCGTCGGCCCCAGCGGCTGCGGCAAGAGCACGCTGCTGCGCCATCTGGTGGGCCTGCAACGGCCCGGCGGCGGCCACGTGCGCCACGGCGGCGTCGACCTCGCGGCCTGCGACGACGGCGCCCTGGCGCGGCTGCAGCGGCGCCTGGGCGTGCTGTACCAGGATGGCGCGCTGTGGAGCACGATGAGCGTGGGCGAGAACCTGATGCTGCCGCTGCGCCTGTTCAGCGGCCTCGACGAAGCGCAATGTGAGCGCCGCGCGCGCTTCAAGCTCGCGCAGGTCGGGCTGGAAGGCAGTTTCCACGCCGCCCCGGGGGCGCTGTCCGGTGGCATGCGCAAACGCGCCGCCGTCGCCCGCGCCATGGTGCTGGACCCGCCATTGCTGTTCCTCGATGAACCCTCGGCCGGCCTGGACCCGCTGAGCAACGCGCGTCTGGACTCGCTGATACTCGACCTGCGGCGCCAGTTCGGCACCACCGTGGTGATGGTCACGCACGACATCACCAGCCTCTTCGCCACTGCCGACCGCGCGCTGTTTCTCGACCCGCAGGAGAAGACCATGACCGCGCTCGACGCGCCCCGCACCTTGCTCGAACACGGCCCCGAGAGCGTGCGCGAGTTCCTCGGTCAGGGATTGCGCCAGATCGTCCCGTCTGCGGCCTTGCCGGCGCCTGCACCCGCGCCGCCGCCATGATGCGCAAAGCCAGCGCCACACGCATCGGGGCCTTCGTCATCGGTGGCGTGGCCTTGCTGATCGCGGCCGTGGTCGCGGTTGGCGGGGGGAAGCTGTTTGCCTCGACCGAACGCGCGGTGATGCACTTCAGCGGCTCGGTCTATGGCCTGCAGGTGGGTGCGCCGGTGGTGCTGCGGGGGGTGCGTGTCGGCCGCGTCACCGCCATCGGGCTGGAGGGCGATGCCGACAGCGTCGGGGCCTACCGCATCCCCGTGCAGGCCGTCATCGACCGCGACGAGCTGGCCGCGGGCGTGCCCGGCACCGGCCCGTTGCTGCCGGGCCTGGTGCGGCGCGGCCTGCAAGCGCAACTGACCGCGCAGAACCTTCTGACCGGGCTGCTTTACGTCGACCTGGACTTCAAGCCCGGTACCCCGACTGCGGCGACCCGGGCGGCCCCAGCGGCCGACCCGGTCCAGATCCCGACCGCGCCCGCGCCGGTGCAGGCGCTGATGACGCAATTGCAGGCGCTGGATGTGCCGCGCCTGATCGACGACGTGCAAGCCATCGCCAGCAGCACGCGACAGCTGGTTGGCAGCGCCGAGCTGAAGCGCGGCGTGCAGGAACTGGCGGCGCTGTCGACCGAGCTGCGCCAGCTCACCGCCCGCCTGGACCGGCGCATCGACCCGCTGGCCGACGCCACCCAGCGCACCCTGGCCGAAGCCCGCGGCGCGCTGCAGGCCGTCAGCGGTGCAGCCTCGCAGGTGGGCGCCACCGGCGAGCGTCTCGGTGCTCAGGTGGACACACTGGTGGCTGCCGGCACCCCGGCGCTGAAGAGCGCCCAGGCGGCGGCCGACGAACTGGCCCTGAGTGCCGCGGCGCTGCGCCAGGCCACGGCCGACGACGGCACCTTGATGCTGAACGTGGAGCGCACCGCCAAGGACGTGAGCCGTGCTGCGCGGGCCCTGCGCGAACTGGCCGAACTGCTGGAACGCCAGCCGACGGCCGTGATCCGCGGACGCGGGGAGACACCATGACGAGAAACCTCACCCCGGGCCGCCGGGCCGGAGCGGTCGCTGCGGCGGTGGCTGTGGCCGCCGTCGTCGGCACCGCGCTGATTGCCGGCTGCGCGGCGCCGCCCGCGCCGCAGCTGCTGTCGCTGCGGCTGGCGCCGCCGGTCGAACGCCCGGCCGGTGGCTCTGGCGTCTCCGGGGTCTCCGGCGTCTCCGGCGCCGCCGCTGCTGCGACTGTCACTGCCGCAGCCGCAGCCGCAGCCAATCCCCTCACCCACCCCGCGAGGGTGCAACTGCTGCAGCCCGTGCGTCTGCCCGAGCTGCTGGACCGCGACGCGGTGCTGGTGTCGCAGGGCAGCTCCGGTCAGCGTGCCCTGCCCGGCTGGCGCTGGGCCGAGCCGCTGCGCGATGCGGTGCCGCGCCTGCTGCAGCACGACCTGGGTCTGCTGCTGGGCACGCCCGACGCCCCGGCGCAGGTGCTGAGCGCACCACTGCCCGCGGGCTGGCTGCCGGCGCATCAACTGCGGGTAGAACTGCTGCAATTGCAGGCCGACGCGGCGCAGCGCAGCGTCACCGTGCAGGCGCGCTGGACCGTCGTCGTGCCGGCGACGACGGCCGCGGTCAGGGCACCATCGACCACGCCTTCGACCACCGCGCCGCCGCCCCGCATCGAGCAGGCCATGCTGCGTGTCGAGGCCAGCAGCGATCAGCCCGATGCCCTGGCCACGGCGCACCGGCTGGCGCTGTGGCGGCTGGCCGAGCGCATCGCCCCGACGCTGCGCTGAACCCGGGCGGGCGCGTCAATCGCTGTCGCGCGCCAGACGCAGGCCGCTGAACTGCCAGCGCGCGGCCGACGGGAAGAAGTTGCGGTAACTGGCCCGCACGTGGCTGCGCGGGCTGGCGCACGATCCACCGCGCAGCACGCTCTGGTCGATCATGAACTTGCCGTTGTATTCGCCCACCGCGCCGGCCCAGGGCCGGTAGCCGGGATAGGGCAGGTAGGCGCTGGCGGTCCATTCCCAGACATCGCCGTACAGCTGCATCAATCCAGGCTCGGCCCGCGTCACGGGCAGCGGGTGCAGGGCACCGCTGTCGACGAAGTTGCCGGCCGCCAAGCCGGCGGTCTGCCAGGGCGCGGCGGCATGTTCCCACTCGGTCTCGGTCGGCAGGCGGGCGCCGCGGGCTTGCTCGTCGTTGGCCGCTTTCCAGCGCGCGTAGGCATCGGCCTCGAACAGGCTGATGTGCGCCACCGGTGTGTGCGAGTCCAGTGGCGCCGGGCCGTGCAGGGTGAAGACCTGCCAGCGGCCGGCCACGCGCTCGTCGTCGCGCTGCCAGTACAGCGGCGCGCTGATGCCCTGCGACTGCACCCAGTCAAAGCCGGCAGCCAGCCACCAGCGCGGGTCGGCATAACCACCGTCGGCGATGAAGTCGGCCCATTCGCCATGCGTCACCGGGCGGCTGGCCAGCGCGTACGGGGGCAGCAGGCTGGCGTGGCGCGGGGCCTCGTTGTCGAAGGCGAAGCGCTGTGGGTCCTGCGCCGCGTCGTGGCCGGTCTGGACCACCCCACCGGCCTGCGCCACCCATTGCCAGGGCACCGCCGCCACGCGCGCCAGCGGCCAGCGCGGCATGTACACGGGCTGCAGCGGGTTGCACCACAGCAGGTGCTTGAGGTCGGTCAGCAGCAGTTCCTGGTGCTGCTGTTCATGCTGCAGGCCCAGTTCGACCAGCGCCGCAAGTTCGGGTGCGATCTCGCCTGCGCCGTGCCTGACCAGCAGCGTGGCCATCCGCTCGTCGACGTTCTTGCGCCAGGCCATGACCTCGTCCAGCCCCGGGCGCGTGACCAGACCGCGCCGGGCGCGTGGGTGCTTGTCGCCCACCACGTTGTAGTAGCTGTTGAACAGCATCTTGTAGGCCGGGTGGAAGGGCGCATGGCCGGGCTCGAAGCGCGCCAGCACGAAGGTCTCGAAAAACCAGGTGACATGCGCCAGATGCCACTTGACGGGGCTGGCGTCGGGCATGGACTGCACCTGGCAGTCCTCGGCCGACAGCGGTGCGGCCAGCACGGGCATGCGCGCGCGCTCGGCCATGTAGCGCCGGGCCAGGTCGGTGGGCGCGGGGCTGGGGGAGAGTTGGTGCCGCATCGGGTGGGACTCCTGTGGCTCGCAGTCTGGGCGCGGGTGTGGGGGCCTGTCTTTGCGATGAACTGGCGATGAACCGGGCGATGACCCGGGCAGCCCGGCTTGTGAGGGGCAAGCGAGAGTCCCGCCCTGTCAGCGCGTCAGCCACCGCCGCGCCCCCCAGCTCAGCGCATCGACCAGGGCGACAAGGGCCAGCATCGCGGCCAGCACGGTCGCTGTCTTGCCCATCTGGAAAAGCCCCATATGAAACGACAGCAACTGGCCCAGGCCACCGGCGCCGACCACCCCCAGGATGGCTGCGGCGCGGATGTTGTTCTCCCAGCGGTACAGGGTGTAGCTCATCAACTGCGGCAGCACCTGGGGGAAGGTGGCGTAACAGAAGATGCGCAATTCACCCACGCCCTGGATGCGCAGGGCCTCGGCCGGGCCGGTGGGCGTGTTCTCCACGCTCTCGGCAAACAGGCGGCCCAGCACGCCCGTGGTGTGCAGCGCCAGTGCCAGCGTGCCGGCGAAGGGCCCGAGGCCGGCGCTGATCAGCAGCAGTGCGGCCCACACCAGTTCGGGGATGGAGCGCAGCGCGTTCAGCAGCAACCGCGTGGCGCCGCGCAGCGCCACTGCCGCGGCGCGTCCCCGGCCGGCGTGGCGCCCGCCGTCACGCAGAGTCGTCCTGGCACTCGCGGGCAGGGCCAGTGCCAACCCCGCCGCGGCGGCCAGCACGGTGCCCAGCAGCGACATGGCCAATGTCTCGGCCGTGCCCACCGCCACCTTGGCGACGAAGGGCGCACTCAAGTCGGGCGGGAAGAACTCGGCCACGAAACGGCCCATGGAGCGTGCCGCGTCCAGCGACAGGAACTGGCCCCACTGCAGGTCCAGGCTCCAGAAGCTGGCGATGATCAGCAGCAAGAGCCCGAGCGCAAACCAGCAGGCCGTGCAACGCGCGTCCCACAACGGCGGTGGCAATTTGTAGGGCAGGTTGGCCGCTTCGCGTGTCTTCATGGTTCAGCCCAGGGCCCGACGCAAGCCGCTGCTGACGCGGTCGGCCAGGGCGACCAGCAACATGAACACGACCAGCATGGTGGCGACCTCGCCGCCGTTGAACATCTTCATCGAGTTGTCCAACTGCTGGCCCAGCCCGCCCGCGCCGACGAAGCCCAGCACGACCGAACTGCGCACCGCACATTCCCAGCGGTAGACGGTGTAGCTCGTCAGTTCGGCACCGTTCTGCGGCAGCAGGGCGTAGCAGAAGGTCTGCAGGCGGCCGGCGCCGTTGCGCATCAGGGTCTGGGTCGCATGCGTGTCGCCGCTTTCCAGGATTTCGGCATAGACCTTGCCCAGCATGCCGCCGTAGGTGAGCGCAATCGCCAGCACGCCGGCCGTCGGCCCCAGCCCGACGACGCGCACGAAGACCAGCGCCCACACCAGTTCGGGCACGCTGCGCAGCACGATCATCACGCTGCGCAAGACCTGCCGCGCCCACGCCGGGCCGAGGGCCATGCGGCCCGACAGCGCCGATACCGACAGCACCCGCACCGAGCCCAGCGCCAGCGGCACGGCCAGCAGGAATGCCAGCGTCATGCCGGCCGTGGCGATGGCGACGGTGCGCCAGGTCTCGCGCGCCACCAGCGCCATGAATTCGGCGTTGACGACCGGCGGGAAGAAGCTGCCGATGAACTGCCGGCTGACGCGCAGGTTGTCGGGCTCGACCAGCACCCAGGGGCGGAACTCGGTGGCCACGCCCAGCGGCCACAGCAGCACCACAGCGGCGCAGGCCCAGAAGACGCGGCCGGCCCAGGCCGGGTCGCGGAATGCGGGACGCACAGGCGGGGCGATGGCGGCCCTCACTGCCCTATCGGCAGTGCATCACCGCCGCCGGGGCTGCGGTGGGCAGGGGCAGATCGGCGAAAGGAGCGGCGGGAGCCGGGCCGCCATGCAGTTCGTCTTCATGCTGCGCATACAGCGCTGCCAGATGCCGCGGTGTCACCTTGCCCGCGGCCAAGTCGAAGGCCAGCACACCGTCGCGCAGGCCGACGATGCGCGGGAAGTTCGCCAGCGCCGTGTCCACCTGGTGCAGTGTGGCCACCAGCGTCACGCCACGCGCCGCCGCCTCGTCTCGCAGGGTGGCGATGGCCTGGGTGGCGCGGGTCGGGTCCAGCGCCGACAGCGGTTCGTCGATCAGCCACAGTCGTGCCGGCGCCAGCAGCGCGCGCGCCAGGCCCACCCGCTGGCGCTCGCCGCCGGACAGGCGGTCGACACGCTCGAACAGTTTGTCGGCCAGGTCGAAGCGGGCCAGGGCCTCGTGCGCGGCCGGGATGTCCGACGGGTAGGCCAGCGACCGCAGGCTGGACCACAGCCCCAGCGCCGGCAGCCGCCCGGCCAGCACGGCCGTGACGACGCGCTGCCGCGGCGGCAGCGGCGGCACCTGCGGGGCCAGGAACAGGCGCCCGCGCAGGCGCTGCAAATCGCGCCGCGGCAGCGACCAGGGCGCCACCCCGTCCAGCGTCAAAGTGCCCTGCGTGGGCGGCATGGCGCAGGCCAGTATCTGCAGCAATGTGGTCTTGCCGGCACCGCTGGGGCCGATGACGGCCACTTGCTCGCCAGCGGCCACCCGCAGTGACAGGCCTTGCAGCGCAGGTGCGGCGCCAGCCCGCGCCGCCGGGTGGCGGGCGCTGGCAGCCGCCAGTGCGAGCTTCACGCGCCGGGCCGCCGCGCTGCGCGAGCACCCCGCGCAGGCGCCGGCGCAGGCTGCGGCTGCGGCTGCGGCTGCGGCATCACAGCAGGCCCGCGCTGCGCGCCGCCGACTCCAGCCCCTTGTAGTTCTCGTTGCTGGTCGGCACGTAGCGCGTGGCGCGGTTCAGCTGCAGGATTTCCTTGCCCTCGGGCGTGCTGGCATCCAGGTCCAGCAACGCCTTCTGCAGCCGGTTGCGCAGATCGGCCGGCATGTCGGCATGCACCGACCAGTTGTAGTTGAAGTAGGGTGGCGTGGTGTAGAAAACATCCACCGCCTTGGTGTCCACACGGTTCTCGGTCACGAACTTCTTCCACACCGTGATGTCCAGCGCCGCGGCGTCGACCTTGCCGCTGACGACGCTGGCAATGGTCGCGTCGTGCGCGCCGCTGTAGGCGATGCGGCGGAAGTCCTTTTCTGGCTCGATCTTCGCCGCCAGCAGGAAGCTGCGCGGCATCAGATGGCCCGAGGTGCTGCTCTGGCTGCCGAAACTGACCTGCTTGCCCTTCATGTCGGCCAGTGTCTTGATGCCCGAATCGGTCTTGGCGATGAACACCGACTGGAAGCGCGTGTCCTCCTCGCGCTGCGCGATGGAGACGATCTTGCCGCCCGAGCGGATCTGCGCCTGCACATGCGTGAAGCCGCCGAACCACACCACATCGACCTTCTTGTTCACCAGCGCCTCGACCGCCGCGGGGTAGTCGGTGACGGGCGTGAACTCCACCTTCATGCCCATTCGCCTTTCCAGGTAGGCCGCCAGCGGTGTGAACTTGCGCACCTGCTCGGTGGCCGCCTCTTCGGGGATGGTGGTGACGCGCAGCACGCCCTGTGCCGAGGCGGCACCGGCCAGCAGCAAGGCCGCAGCGGCCAGGCACAACCGGCCGGCATGCAAGAAAGTGGTGCGGTTCATCGATGGGGCTCCTGTGGGTTGTCGTGGCCGACCCTGGGGTGGCACCAGGGATTGGAACCGATCGCCGCGCCGGCTGCAGACACGCTGCTACATTGGCTTGAACGCAGACCGGGCCCGTCATTTGCCCCCGACCGCCTTCCGCTCCACCGTTCACGCGCGCGCCCCATGGACCCAGCCGACCCCGCATCGCCCCCTGCCCGGCCTGTTGTAGGCCAGGGCGCAAGCCAGGTCGCAAGCCAGGTTGCAAACCCTGCTGCAAGCCGTGCTGCAAGCCCTGCGCCGCTGATGTTCCACGCCCTGCACGACCCCGACGCCCACCGTCTGGCGGCCGAGGCCGCAGCCGGCCTGCAGTCGCAGCCGGCACACGCCAGCCCCAAGTTCTTCTACGACGCGCTGGGCTCGCGCCTGTTCGACGCCATCACCGAACTCGACGAGTACACACCCACCCGCGCCGAGGCGGGCATCTTCGAGCGTGAACGCGGCGCCATCGCCGCGGCGGTGCGGGCGCGGCTGCCGCAGGGCTTCAGCCTCTACGACCTGGGTGCCGGCGACGGGGCCAAGGCGGCGTCGTTCTTTGCGGCCCTGCAGCCGCGGCGTTATGTCGCGATCGATATCTCGGTGGACTTCCTGCGCGGCGCGCTGGCCCGGCTGCAGCGCGAGCACCCGGGCCTGCCGATGGTGGGCGTGGGGCTGGACTTCTCGGCCGCGCTGGCCCTGCCGGCCGCGCTGTGCGACGGGCCGGCGCTGGTGTTCTACCCCGGCAGCAGCATCGGCAACTTCGCGCCCGACGCCGCATTGCGCCTGTTGCGTCAAGCGCATGCCCTGGCGGCCGGTGGCGCATTGCTGATCGGCGTGGACCTGGTCAAGGACGAGACGGCGATGGTGGCCGCCTACGACGACCCGCTGGGCGTGACCGCGGCCTTCAACCTGAACCTGCTGCGCCACCTGAACCGGCTGCTCGGCGCGGATTTCGATCCGCGCGCCTGGCAGCATGTGGCGCTGTTCGAGCGCGAACACTCGCGCATCGAGATGCACCTGCGGGCACGCCATGCATTGTCGGTGCGCTGGACGGCGGCCGGCGGTGGCGAACGCCGTTTCGCCGCTGGCGAGAGCATTCACACCGAGAACTCCTACAAATGGCGGCCCGACGACTTCGGCGCCCTGCTCCACGATGCCGGCTGCCGCGAATTGCGCCGCTTCGGCCATGACGGCGACGGCTTCGGCGTCTTCCTCGCGGCCTGAGCGCTGGTCTTCAGCCCAGCGTGCAGCTGCGGAAGCCGGCCGGCACATCGATGCGGTCGGCGTCGAAGTAGTTGCGGTAGCGCAGGTGCACCATGCGCGGCTGCGTCGCCCACGACGCCCCGCGCAAGACCGGCCGGCCATCGAACCAGGGCGCCGAATAGTCGCGGTAGGGGTGGGCGACAAAGCCGGGGTAGGGTGCAAAGGCACTGGCCGTCCATTCCCAGACGTCGCCCCACAGGAAGTCGCTGCCGCCCTGCGATGCGGCACGCTCCCATTCGGCCTCGGTCGGCAGGCGACGGCCGGCCCAGGCACACCAGGCCCGGGCCTCGTGGGCACTGAGGTGGCAGGCCGGCTCGTCGGGCTGCAGCGGCTGCCAGCGGCTGCCGGTGCGGCGCTGCCAGGCGGCGCCCTCGCGCCGCAGCACGGCGGGCAGGTGCAGGCCGGCATGCTGCCGCCATCGCCAGCCAGCGTCTGTCCACCAACGCGGGTTGTCGTAACCGCCGGCGTCCACAAAGGGCAGGAACTCGGCCCAGCGCACGGCCTGGTGGTCGATGCGGGTGGCGGGCAGGTCGACGCGGTGCGCGCCGAGCTCGTTGTCGAAGGCAAAGCCGGGTCCGACGTGGCCCAGCCGATGCGGACCCGCGGCGAAATGCAGGTTGCGCAGCGGCCCGGGCCGGCAGCGCGGCTGCCAGCGTGCGTCGGGCAGGTCCACGCCCAGCGACTGGGCCATGTAGACGGCGGCCTCGTGGTGCATGTCCTCGTGCAGCAGCACAAGGCGGAAGAAGTACAGCGCGGCGTCGGTCGCTGCGGGCGCCGTTGCCGCAGTCAGGTCGGTGGTCAGGTCGGTGGTCAGGTCGGTGGTCAGATCGTCAGACAGGTCGGCCGGCATGTCTTCAGGCATGTCGTCCCGCAGGTCGGCCAGCAAGGCCAGCGTGCGCTGCAGACCGCGCGCGAGTTCGGCGCGGGTGGCCTCGGCGTCGGGCAATGGCAGCTGCCAGCGTGTGGCGTGCGGCACCCGGCCGCTGTCGTACAGCGCGTCGGCATCGGCGCGGGCGTGCACCGCGACCGCAGGACGGCGCGGGGTGTGCGGGTCGGCGGCGGCGCCTTGCGCGCGCTGGGACGGCGGCAGCCGGTGCCCCCACCAGTCCTGGAACCAGCCGAGGTGGCCCAACTCCCACAGCGGCGGGTTCAGGCAGGCGCGCTGCGGCACGGGCAAGCCGGCGCCGAGCGCCGCCTCGCAAGCCGCGAAGGTGGCCAGCGTGTCGCGGCGGCTGGCCTGCAGCGCGGCAGCCAGCACATCGCGGCCCGCCTGGCGAATGGCCCTACCCTCGGCGTCCGGCGGGCCGGACCGGCCCTGCGCAGGCACCGCATCGGCGAGGCCCGGTACGGCCGATGCAGACGTTGACGCAGACGCAGACGTTGACCCAGATGCAGTCGAAAACGCAGCCGCAGCCCCTGAAGACGATCCCTGCCCCATGCCGCGCCCTCGCCTCGTACTCGTGACCCCGGCCCTGGCCGCGGCCAACAACGGGAACTGGCAGACCGCCCAGCGCTGGGCGCGCCTGCTCGCGCCGGATTATCGGGTCGAGCTGCAACCGCACTGGCGCGCCGCCGACGATGCCGCTGCTGCCGCTGCCGGCCCCGCCGACGCGGCGGTCGCCCTGCTGGCCCTGCACGCAAAGCGCTCGGCCGCGTCCATCGCCGCCTGGCGCGCCGCGCACCCGTCGCGACCGCTGGTGGTGGTGCTGACCGGCACCGACCTGTACCGTGACATCGCCACCGACGCCGGCGCCCAGCGCTCGCTGGCCCTGGCCGACCGACTGGTCGTGTTGCAGCCCCTGGGCGTGCAGGCGTTGCCGGCCGCGCACCGTGCAAAGACTCTGGTTTGCCTGCAATCTGCCGCCTACCGCGGCCGCCCCCGTGACCCCGGGGCTGCGGCGGTGCCAGCCGCAAGGCCGTTGCGCGCCGTGATGGTGGGCCACCTGCGCGACGAGAAGTCGCCGCAGACCCTGGTCGCCGCCGCACGGCGCCTGGCCGCCGACGAGCGCATCGAAATCAGCCACATCGGCGCCGCGCTCGACCCCGCGCTGGGCGACGCGGCCCGTGCCACGATGGCCGCCTGTCCGCACTACCGCTGGCTGGGCGCGCAGCCGCACGGCGCCACGCTGCGCCGCATCCGCGCGGCCGATGTGCTGCTGCATTGCAGCCTGATGGAGGGCGGCGCGCATGTGATCAGCGAAGCCATTGTGCGCGGCACGCCCGTGCTGGCCTCGCGCATCGCCGGCAACCTGGGACTGCTGGGCGACGACTACACCGGCATCTTTTCACCCCGCGACGACGCGGCTCTGGCCGCGTGGCTGCGACGCTGCCGCGACGACGCCACTATGCTGCCCTTCCTGGCGCAGCAGTGCGCATCGCGCGCACCCTTGTTCGCCCCGGCGCAGGAACGCGACATGCTGCGCCGCATGATGGCCGAACTGCTCGCCCCCCCCGACCCCTGGAGAAGTCCACCATGAACACCAACGCCAGCCCCACCACAGTTCCTGCCGGCGAGCCCCGCCTGACATCGCTGTCCCATGGCGGTGGCTGCGGCTGCAAGATCGCGCCGGGCGTGCTGAGCGAAATCCTGAAGGGCACGGCCGCGATGCCCATCCCCAAGGAACTGCTGGTCGGCATCGAGACTGCCGACGACGCCGCCGTCTGGCAGCTCAACGACGAGCAGGCCCTGATCGCGACCACCGACTTCTTCATGCCCATCGTCGACGACCCCTTCGACTTCGGCCGCATCGCCGCCACCAATGCCATCAGCGACGTCTATGCGATGGGCGGGCGGCCGATCATGGCGCTGGCACTCGTCGGCATGCCCATCAACGTGCTGTCCACCGCCACCATCGGCCGCGTGCTGGAAGGCGGCGCCAGCATCTGCCGCGCCGCTGGCATCCCGATCGCGGGCGGCCACACCATCGACAGCGTCGAGGCCATTTACGGCCTGGTCGCCCTGGGCCTGGTGCACCCCAGGCGCGTGAAGCGCAATGCCGACGCGCGCGCCGGCGACCTGCTGGTGCTGGGCAAGCCGCTGGGCGTGGGCGTGATGAGCGCGGCGCTGAAGAAGGGCGAACTCGGCGCCGAGGGCTACGACCGCATGATCGCCACCACCACGCGGCTGAACACGCCGGGCCCCGACCTGGCCGCCATCGAGGGCGTGCACGCGCTGACCGACGTCACCGGCTTCGGCCTGGCCGGCCACGCGCTGGAGATGGCGCGCGGCGCCAAGGCCGAGATCCACCTTGACTGGGCTGCCGTGCCGCTGCTGCCCGGCGTGCGCATGCTTGCGGCGCAGGGTTTCGTCACCGGCGCCTCGGGCCGCAACTGGGCCGGCTACGGCCACGACATCAGCCTGCCGGCGGGCTTCGCGCCCGAAGACCAGGCCCTGCTGAGCGACCCGCAGACCAGCGGCGGCCTGCTGGTGGCCTGCACACCGGCCGCACTGGACGCGGTGCTGGCCTGCTTCAGCGCGCATGGCTTTGCCGACGCGGCGGTGGTGGGGCAGATCGCGCCGGCCGCCGCGGCCGGTGCGCGGCTGGTGGTCTGCTGAAGCACCTGCAGGACGCGACGGCGCCGCTGCTGGGAGCTTTCGATGTCTTTGGCGCTCGGGTGACGCCGCTGCGCTGAACAACTGGGGCGGTGGTGCGCCGGCAGGCCGGCGCCGCCGGCCCGTTCGGCGTCGGCGAAGAAGAAGGCCGGGGCTTGCTGTTGCTGCGCCGCTGGACGGGGCCGCCGTGCCGCACCGCCCGCCAAGTGCCAACTGGCGCACGTCGGCGTTTTTTACACCCCGACGGCGCCGGCCTGCAGCGGCCGCGCCAGGCGCCGTCGAACCCTTCTGAACAGGCCCGGGAAGGCCGCCACCACGGGGCGCGGCAGCCCGCAAATGCGGAGCCATTTCACGACTTGTGCGGCGCCATGACCCCGCGGCGGCTGGCACCGGCCAAAGCGCGCAAAAGCGCGCAAAAGCGGCCCGCAGCTTGCAATCACTCCGGGCAGAGCCTGCCGGACATGGCGGGCGACCACGACCAAGGAATCATCTTGAAGAAGTTCACCTCGCGCGTTCTGGCCACCTTTGCGCTGGCTGCACCCCTGATGGCCCACGCCGGCCTGGTGGTGCTGGTTGATTCGTTCGACGCGCCCGCACAGTTCGTTTATGACACCAGCACGGCCAGCGGCGCCGGCGTCACCCAGACCTCCACCGGGGTGGCCGTGAACGCGCCCACCAACAGCATTGCCACGCGCACCGTCACGCACGAACTGCTGCTGGGCAGCCATACCGGCCCGCCCAGCCCGGGCGCGCAGTCCAACGCCAAGGTGGGCGTGGGCTTTCCGCCGGGCACGCTGGCCATCACCAACACCTCGGGCCGCGACTCGAAGGTGGTGGTGAGCTGGGCCCTGCCCGCGGCCTTCATCCCCGATGCCTCGACGCTGGGCCCGGCCCGCCTGGCCTTCGACCTGCTGCTGACCGACCAGAGCGTCAGCGCCGACCTGTACTTCGACGACAACCTGTTCGGCACCCTCGCGCTGGCGCAATACAACGGCATCGCCGCCTACCCGGTGCTGGCGCCCGTAAGCAAGTACTTCGCGCTGACGGCGGCGCAGCAGAACCAGATTGCCGCCAGCACGGACAAAGTGCTGAGACTGGAACTGAACGGCCCGACCGGCTGGGACCTGCGCATCGACAACCTGCGCTTCGAAGTGCCCGAGCCCGGCTCGCTGCCGCTGGCGGCGCTGGCCCTGGCCGGCGCGGCCGCCGCACTGCGCCGCCGCAAGACCGCCCCCCGCGTCTGAACACCCGCATCTGAACCCACACGGCTGAAAACTTGACACACCCTGCCTCACCCTGGAGCTTGAACATGATCCGCACCCTGATTGCATCCGCCGCCCTGGCCGCCGGCCTGGTGGGCCAAGCCGGCGCCGTGACCACCGTGCTGGTGGACGACTTCGAGCAGTTCGACCTGTTCGTCTGGAATGGCGGGGCCCCGTACGCCACCACCGACACCGGCGCCACCATGAGCAACCTGCTGATGCGCAGCGTGACGCATGCTTACGCCAGCCCGCCCGCCGACCCGATGGACGGCTGGCTGACCACCGGCCCTGGCTTCGACAACGGCCAGCTGTCGCTGGCCAATGACGTCCTCAGCGCCATCGGCACGGTGTCATGGGCCCTGCCTGCCGCCTTCATTCCGGCCACCAGCAGCGGCGTGATGACGCTGAATTTCGACGTCCTGCTGTCTGACCTGTTGGTCAACGCCACGCTGAAGCTGGGCACCACCACGCTGGGTGCGCAGGCCTTTGGCGGGCCCGGGCCCATCAGCTTCGCGCTGGGCGCCAGCCAGGACGTCATCAACGCCTGGGGCGGCACGCTGGCCCTGGTGTTCAGTGGTCCGGCCGGCTACGACATGACGATCGACAACGTGCGTTTCGAAGCCATGGCCCCGGTGCCGGAGAACAGCACCGCGCTGATGCTGCTGGCTGGCCTGCTGGCCACCGCCGGCCTGCGCCGCCGCATGGCGCAGAACAACGTGCGCGCCTGACCGGCCCTGGTGGCTTCAGCGGTGCGTGCACGCCTCTCGACGAAGACCGGCTGACTGTCGAGAACCTTGACAACGCCCCTTCCCGCGTTGGGGGACTGAAGCACAAGTCCCTGATTTCACAGCCTGGCGTTGGCCGCGCTGGCCCTGAGCCTGGCTGGCGCAACGGCGCGGCGCAGCAAGCCCGGCGGCGGCAGGTTCATCACCGGGTTGGTGGCCGCGGCGAACGCAGGGTTGGCGCCGGTCATCGCCGCGAGTTCGTCAGCGCTGCGCGTGAAGCGGCAGAAGTGCGCTGATGCGCCTTGTCCGTTTGCAACGCTCATGCAACGGGCTGGCTCTCCAATCGACGCCACGACAGAGGGCACTGGGTCTTCTGCAGGAGCGCGCGCATATTGATGCCCCAAAAACCCCGACGCTGCACGGCTTTGGTGCGATTCTGGAGGTCCGGCAACCCCGGCCCGAACGGTGTGCAGATAACGCGGCTGGCGCATTCATCGATGGCGCCTCGATCAGCGCGGTGCCCGAGCCCGCCACCTGGGCGCAGTTGCTGGGCGGCGCTGCACTGCTGTCCCCACGCCGCCGGAGCTGGGTAACGCGGTGAACGCAGCGGTCGAAACCCTGCGCGCAGCGGCGCCGGCCCACCGCTGCCGGCTGACCGTGTGGTCGCCACGGCCGGGCGCATTCAGTGCCCGCGCGGTTCTTTACGACGGCAGCCCGCATGACTTCGACAGTCCCTCCCAGCTGGTGGGTTTCCTGACCGGCCCGGCCCCGCTGGCGCCGTCCGATTCGGGCCTGCGATGAGCCCACGCACAATGCCCGTGTGAATCAAGCGGCGGGGCTGGAATTGCGTGTGTTGGGCCCCGTGCAGCTGTGCCGGGCCGGTCGCCCCCTGGCCCTGGGCACACGCAAAGCGCAGGCCTTGCTGATGCTGTTGGTGCTGGACGGGGGTGCCAGCCGCGAGCGCCTGTGTGCGCTGCTGTGGCCGGGGCTCGACGAGCCCGCGGCGCGCCGCAACCTCCGCCGCGAACTGGCGCGCCTGCGCGAGGCCGGCGCGCCCGAGGCTGTGTTGGCCGACGGCGACCACCTGCGGCCCGGCCCTGCCCTGTCCTGTGACCTGTTGCAGGCCGAAGCCGCACTGGCCCGGGGCGCGCCCGAGGCCGCGCTGGCCGCCTGGCAGGGCGATTTCGCCGAAGGCCTGCACGCCGACAGCACGCCCGCCTTTGCGCCCTGGCTGGCGGCCGCACGTGAACGTGCCGAACGGCTGCGCCTGCGGGCGCGGGAGGCTGCCGCCGCGGCGGCCGAGGTGCGGGGCGACCTGGCCGCGGCGCTGGCCCATGTGCAGGCACTGCTGACTGAAGACGGCTTGCAGGAACGCCACCAACGCGAGGCGATGCGCCTGTTGGCCGCCAACGGTGAGCGCGAGGCCGCGCTGCGCCAGTTCGACGTCTGCCGGTCCCTGCTGGCGGCGGAACTCGGCCTGCAGCCGATGGCCGAGACCGTGGCGCTGGCCCGTTCGCTGCGCGGCGAAAGCAGCGCCGGTGCTGCGGTGGCGCCCGTGCCGTCAGCAGCACCACCGGCCGTGCCTTTGCCGCCCAATTGGCCGGCGCAGCTGCCCTTTGTCGGCCGCCACGCCGATGTCGCCCGCTTGCAGGCGGGCTGGGCGGCCCGTGCCACGCTGCTGATCAGCGGCGAGGCCGGGGTAGGCAAGACCCGGCTGGCGGTCGACTTTGCCACCGCGCAGGGTCCGTACGCGCTGGTGCGCTGCCGGCCTGGTGACCGCGAAACAGCCTTCGGCGCCTTTGCCCGTGCGCTGCGGGTGCTGGCCGGTCAGCCGCCCGACCTGCGCGGCCTGCCCGCCTGGGTGGTGGCCGAGCTGACGCGGCTGTTACCCGAACTCGGCCTCGCGCCGCCGCCACTGCGCACGCCGGGCGAGCGGCTGCGCCTGGACGAGGCCTGTCTGCAGGCCTGGGGCGCGCTGGCAGCCGACAGCTTCGACGCCATCGTGCTCGACGACTGGCACCATGCCGATGCCGACAGCCGCGCGCTGCTGGCGCGGGTGGCGGCGCGCCGCCTCGAGCAGGGCGGGGCCGGGCCGATCGAGCTGGTGGTGTGCCGCGACGAGGACGGCGCGGCGCTGCAGGCCCTGCGCGAGGCGCTGGACGCGGTGCCCGTGGCGGTGCAGCCGCTGCCGCCGGCGGCGGTCTACGAGCTGGTGCAGCGGCTGTCGGGCGCGGCCGATCCCGCACGCTTCACGGACCGGCTCGCCCGCGCCACCGGCGGCAATGCCTACTTCATCGCCGAGACCCTGCGCGACCTGGCCGAGAGCTCGTTGCTGGCGGTCGACGCGGGCGGCCGCTGGCGCACGCCGTTCGACGACGTGACCCAGGATTACCGCGAGCTGCCCATGGCCGCCAGCGTGCGCGATGCCGTGCTGGCGCGGGTGCGCCGCCTGGGCGCCGCTACGAGCCGGCTGCTGGACGCCGCCGCACTGGCAGGTGAGCCCTTCGGCGCGGCCCTGCTGGCCTCGGCCTGCGCGATGTCCGAGCTGGACGCCGTCGCCGCGCTCGAGCAAGCAGCGCAGGCGCAGCTGGTGCGGGCGCACGAAGAAGGCGGCTATGCGTGGGGCCACGACCTGGCGCGCCAGGCGCTGGAATCGGCCCTGGCGCCCGCTCGGCGGCGGCTGATGCACCACCGGCTGGCCCTGGCCGCCCAGGGGCAGGGAACCAGCGCGGCGGCGGCGCTGCACTTCGAGGCCTGTGGCGAGCCCGCGCGGGCGGCGCCACACCGGCTGGCGGCGGGCAATGCTGCGCATGCGCTGCAAGCGCTGGCCGAAGCTGCACGCCACTGGCGTCAAGGGCTTGCCAACCAGCCCACGGTGGCGGACGAAGCCGCGCTGCTCGTGCGCCTGTGCGAGATCAACTGGGCGCTAGGGCAGCCCGAAGACGCACAGACCTGCCATGACCGTTTGCATTCGCTGCTTCAGAACGCCACCCTCACGTCCGACATGCTCACCGAGGCACGGCTTGGCTTGGCGCGCTACCTCACCTTCAGCGGCCGCGGCCAAGCCGCGCTGCCCATGCTCGACAGTCTGACCCCGCCGCGCGGCGATCCGCAGCGCCTGCCATGGCTTTTGGTGCGCATGGCCGCGCTGCACCGTCTCGGGCGCCTTGACGACTCGCGCAACGATTGCGCCGAAGCCTTGTTGTTGACATCGCCCACAGGACGCGAACGCGCGCAGCTGCTGGCCTCGCTCTCGACCATCGAGCACGCCGGCGGCCGACCGAATGCGGCTGTCGAGAGCGCCAGCGCCAGCGTGGCGCTGTACTTGCGCTTGGACGATGGGCTGGGCCTGGCGCGTGCGTTGGTGTTCCGCGGTTGCTTTCAGTCGGAAGTTGGCGACCATGCCGCCGCTGAGGTCGATTTGCGCGAAGCCGCTGCATTGGCCGCGCGCTGGGGCAATGTGCCGCTTCAGCGGGTGGCGTTGTTCAATCTAGCCAGCAATTTTTCGGTGCAGACCCGGCCCGACGATGCGCTGGCGGCCGCACGCGAGGGCTGGCCCTTGGCGCCGGGCTCGCGCGCCGACGAGTTCACGGTGATGTTCCGCGCGCTGTTCGTCGAATCGCACTTCGCCCGCGGCGAGTGGGGCCTGGTCTGGGAACACGCCTCGCAAGCCCTGGGCGAGGTGTTGGCCATGGCACAGCCACTGTCGATGCTGGGCGTGGCCAACGCGACACTGGTACCTTTGGCGATGTTGGGCCAGTGGCCGCGTGCACAAGCGCTGGTGCAGGCGATTGCCGGGGGGCTGACCGCTGAACTTGCCGGCAGCGACGAGGTCTGGCTGGCCTGCGCCCAGGCCGCCTTGCTGCAGAGCGATCCGGCAGCGGCCGCCGCCTGGCTGGACCGATTGCGGCCCGACGACGAACTGGAACAGCCACGCGTGCGCTGCCGCCTGGCGCTGCTGCGGGCGGAGCAGCGCCTGGCGGCCGGCCACGGCGCCCAGGCACTGAGCATGCTGCCGGCCGACGGTGCCCTGGGCATGAACGACGAATTGCGGCTGCGCGCCCTGGCCCTGCGATGTGTGGCCGGCGCCCAGCCGGACATGCCAGCGCTGCACGAGCGTGCGCGCCAGGCCCTGGCCGATCCCCAGGCGCATGCCGGCGCCGCGCTGCAACTGGCGCGTGCGCTGGGCGCTGTCGACCTGCAGGCACGCGTGGCGCAGCTGGCCGAGGGTTTGAGCGCCTGGCCGCTGGTGCAGGCCAGCTTCCGCGCCACCTGGCTGGCCTGAACCCAGATCAGGCGTTGCAACGGCGCTGCAACGGCCAGGGCCGACAGTGCCCTGGCCCGATCCCGGGCACTCCGCAGGACACGCGCCTGCGGCTGCCACCTTCCTGCCCCGGAGCACGCACATGATCCAAACCCAGTTCGCCGCAGCGGCGCTGAGGCTGGCCACACTCAGCCTCTCGACCGCCGCCCGCGCCGACATCGTCAGCACCTTCGACACCGGCCTGGAAGGCTGGACCGGCCTGGGTGGCACCGTCAGCCACGCGGCCGGCTCTCACCTGCAGCAGCTGGACACGCAGAACACGTAGATGAGTGTGGTCGCCCCGGTCGCCTTTCGCGGCACTTGTCGGCCTATTTGGGCGGCACGCTCTCATTCGACGGCCGCAACCTCAATGGCGTCGCGGCCAACCTGGGCTCGGCGCCCTGGTTCGGCCGCGTCACGATCACCGGGTCGGGCGGATCGGCTTGGCGCGACGTCGCCGGGCTTGGTCCCGGCCGCCCAGCGCCAGGCGCGGGCTGGCTCTCCTACGCCGCAGCGCTGGACGTGCCCGCCTGGTCGGGCAACCTTGCGGGCGCCCTGGTCAATGTCACCGCGATGACGGTCACGCTGGAGTTCAACGACGACATCGTCGAGCTGGCCGGCTTCGACAATTTCCGCCTCTCGGCCGTGCCGGAGCCGGGCAGCTGGGCGCTGATGGCCGCCGGGATGCTGGCGCTGGGTGGTCTGGTGCATCGCCGTCGGCCCCGCTGAAACACACCCCACGAGGCGATTGCCATGTCACGTTCACGTCTCAACCCGCTGGTCGTCCTGCTGTGCGCCTTGTCGCCGGGCGCCCAGGCCAACCTGCTGACCAACGGCAGCTTCGAAGCCAGCCCCTCGCCGGGCCTGTTCGTCAGTCAATCTGACGGACGGGTCGACCGCCATCACGGGCTGGACCGTCACCGGCACCACGATCGACTGCGTCGGCAGCTTGTGGGCAGCCTCTGACGGCAGCCGTCCCATCGACCTGGACGGCAGCAGCTTCCCGCACACCAACGGCGGCGTGGCACAAGGCTTCGCCACCACGCCGGGGACGCCGTACCTTGTCCGATTCGATCTGGCTGGCAACACCAACAACGCCGCCACCCTCAAGCCCATGCGTGTTTCTGCAGCCGGGCAGTCGCAGGACTTCACCTTCGACATCAACGGCCGCAGCAATGCCGACATGGGCTGGCTGGCCCAAAGCTGGTCCTTCACCGCCATCGCCGCGACGACGACGCTGGAGTTCCGCAGCCTGACCCAGGCGCCGCAAATCGGCTGGGGCGCAGCGCTGGACAAAGTCTCGGTCAGCGCCGTGCCCGAGCCTGGCAGCTGGGCGCTGATGCTGGCCGGCATGGCACTGCTGGGTGGCATGTCCCGCCGCGGCCGGGCCTGAGCCGGGAGATTCAGCGCCAGGCACCACCACCGTCTGTCGCGGGTTGGCCGGTAGCGTTGCGCGCATGCCCGCTCTCTCCGGGCTGTGGCCTTGCACCACGCGCTGGGGCACGTCCGTCGTCAGCGCAAGCGGCCTGAACTGCGACTTGAAGGTCGCCCGCGACGTCGGCCTGCCATGGCCACGGCTGTCAGCGCAACCCCCATCCACGCGGTGGCATCCGCGCGCCCCGGTGCACACACTGGGCGGCCGACCGTGAACCGCCTTTGGAGCCGCCAGATGACATTGAATGCAAACATGCCTTTGCGCGCCGCGGCACTCGCCGCAGCCTTCTTGGCCGCCGGTGCGCAGGCCACGACGGTGTGGGACGAAGGCGTCAATGGCGACTTTTCCGGCGACGGTCTGGTGCCCAGCTTCGTCGCCCTGGCGGGCGGCGCGAACCTCATCATCGGCAGCACGGGCCGCGACGCGCTCACCGGTCTCGTCGACCTCGACTACTTCACCGTCGCCGTGCCCGCCGGCTTCACGCTGGACTCGATGCTGCTGTTGCCCGGGTCGAGCGGCATCGGCGGCGGCGCCTTCCTGGGCATGATGGCCGGCTCGCTGTTCACTGTCCCGCCCGACACCCCGACGGCGGACGGCCTGCTGGGGTGGACCATCTACGAGGAAGGCAATGTCGGCAGCGACCTGCTGTTGGCCATGGCCGTGCCGGGGCTGGGTTCCAGCGGATTCGACATCCCCTTGCCGGCCGGCAACTACACCTTCTGGGTGCAGGAACTGAGCACGGGCAACGCGCCCTACCTGTTCGAACTGGGCGTCAGCGCCGTGCCCGAGCCCGCCACAGTCTTCAGCCTGCTGGCCGGCCTGGCCCTGCTGACAGCCGCGTTGAAGCGCCGCTGAGCGCCTGCGGGCCGCCGCGCCGCGCCGCGGCGTGACTTCCTGCGCGGCCATCCCCCGTGGCCGCGGGGCCCTCGGTGCCCGGTGGGCTGCCTAGCATGGACGCATGTCCAGACCCACCGTCACCACCCGTCCCGCCCCTGCAGCGCAAGGCGCAGAACGCGCTCACGCCGCACCCCGCGCGCTGCCCGAGGGCGATGTCCGCAACGATCTGCGCGCCGCCGCCGCGGCCCTGGACCGCGCCGAGGCCGCCGGCCACCCCGCCGCCATCGCCCAGGCGCTGCTGACGCTGGCGCGTGCCTACCGGCGGCTGGGTGCGCTGCCCGCCGCGGTGCACTGCCTGGACGCCGCGCTGCGCTGGACGCATGGCACGGCGGCCGGCGACGCGCGGGCCGAATTGCTGTGCGAACGCGCCGAGACCCAGGTGCGGCTGGGCGAAGAGACCCAGGCCAATTCCAGCGCCGGCGGCGATGGCGGCTATGGCAGCGGCGCCGCCCGCGCAGCCTGCGACCGGGCGCGCGACGATGCCTTCGAGGCCGCCGTGATGGCCGACCGCGTCGCCGACGGCCAGTGCTCGGCCACGCTGCTGCTGCGCGCCAGCGACGTGCTGGACCGCTGCGGCGACCACGGCGACGCCCTGCAGTTGCAGCTGCGCGCGCTGGACCATTTGCACCGCGCCAGTGGCGGCGAGGGTGTCGGTATCGGTGTCGGCGTGCTTGACAACAGCCTTACCCCCGGTTCGCGGGCCGAGGGGGCAAGTGCCTGATCACAAACAACTTTTTCCTGTGGCACAGATAGTGCAATCGACTTTGTCAACCCCTAACTCGAACAATCGAACCCCATGAAAACTCGCATCACCGTCCTGTTCGCCGCCACCGCCCTGGCCGCCACTGGCCTGGCATCGGCCGCGCCGATCGCCTTTGACGACTTCAACAGCTACACCGTGGGCGCCAGCATCGCCGGCGGCAACGGCGGCAGCGGCTGGGGCGGCGCCTGGACCGGCAGCAGCGTCGTCGCCGTGCGCGCCACCGACGGCAGCGACTCGCCGATGTCCGGCAACGCGCTCGGCTTCGCCGGAAACAGCGACAACGCCGCGTCGCGCAGCCTGGTCGCCAGCGTCAGCGGCAACGTCTGGGTCGACTTCATGTTCCAGTTCGACGGCGGGCAGATGAACAACAACGACTTCCTGTCGATGTGGTTCGGACCTTCCTCGGGCAGCAACACCGTGCCCAACATCGGTCTGAAGACCAACTGCGGCAGCGGCAATTGCACGGCCGACCTGTTCGTGCGTCTGTCGGGCACGGGCGGCACCTTCACGACGGCGGTGAACATGGGGCAGACCTACCGCCTGGTCGGCCACCTGCAGAAGACCAATCCCGCCAACCCCGCAAGCACCTACAACCGCTTCGATCTGTGGGTCGACCCGAGCGAGAGCGACCTGACAAACCTGGGCAGCTACGACGTGCGCGCCACGGGCAGCACCACGCTGAGCAGCTTCAGCACCATCGGCTGGCGCGCCGCCGAACTGGACGGCAGCCCGCAAGACCGCCTGCTGGTGGACAACCTGGGCCTGTACACCAGCGCGCCGCTGCAGGCACGGGGCAACGACGTGCCCGAACCCGGCAGCCTGGCCCTGGTGGGACTGGCGCTGCTGGCGGGTGTGGGCGTCCGGCGCCGCAAGGCCCAGGCCTGAACGGTCACAGCCGCAGCCAGACAGCGAGCGGCCCCGCGCGGGCCCGCTCACCGAAGGCCGCCGCAGAGGCGGCCTTTTTCATGGCTGCCGCGGCGTTCAGTCGCTGACGCTCGCCGGCGGCGCGCCCCGCGCCAGCACAGGCGCCAGCGCCACCCCCGTGTGCGTGCCGGCCCGCACCACATCCTCGGGCGTGCCCGCCGCCACCACGCGGCCGCCTTCGCCGCCGCCTTCCGGGCCCAGGTCGACGACCCAGTCAGCCTCGGCGATCAGGTCCAGGTCGTGTTCGATCACCAGCACGCTGTGGCCGCCAGCCACCAGCCGGTGCAGCACGCGGATCAGGCGTTCGACATCGGCCATGTGCAGGCCCACGGTGGGTTCGTCCAGCACGTACAGCGTGTGCGGCGGCTTCTGCCCGCGGCGCGTGACGTCGTCTCGCACCTTGCTCAGTTCGGTCACCAGCTTGATGCGCTGGGCCTCGCCGCCGGACAGCGTGGGCGACGGCTGGCCCAGTGTCAGGTAGCCCAGCCCCACGTCCTGCAGCAATTGCAGCGGGTGGGCGATGGACGGCATGCTGGCGAAGAAGCCGACGGCCTCGTCGACCTCCATCTGCAACACGTCGCCGATGCTCTTGCCGCGCCAGGTGACGGCCAGGGTCTCGGGGTTGAAACGCGCGCCGTGGCACTGGTCGCAGGGCACCTTGACGTCGGGCAGAAAACTCATCGCGATGGTCTTCATGCCCTGGCCTTCGCAGCCGGCGCACCGGCCCTGCCCTGTGTTGAAGCTGAAACGGGCGCTGCCATAGCCGCGGGCGCGGGCTTCCAGGGTCTCGGTGAAGAGCTTGCGGATGGTGTCCCAGAAGCCGATGTAGGTGGCCGGGCAGCTGCGCGGCGTCTTGCCGATCGGCGTCTGGTCCACCTCCAGCACGCGGTCGATGGCCTCGAAGCCACTCAGCGCTTCGCAGCCGCTCAGCGCGGGGAGGTTCTTGCCACTGGCGATCCTGTCGCGCCCTTCTCTGCTGACCTTCAGCGCGACACGCCCGGCCACGTTGGCCAGCAGCACGTCGCGCGCCAGGGTGCTCTTGCCGCTGCCGCTGACACCTGTGACGACCACCAGACGGTTCAGCGGCACGCGCAGGTCGACCTGCTGCAGGTTGTGCAGGTTCGCGCCGCGCAGCATGAGTGCCGTCGCGTCCCAGTCGATGGCGCGTCGCGGCTGCAGCGGGTGCTTCAGCGGCGTGGCCAGAAAGCGGCCGGTGACGGATTCGGGCTCGGCCGACAGGTCGGCCGCGTTGCCCTGGGCCACCAGGCGCCCGCCGCGGCGGCCAGCGCCGGGGCCGATGTCGATGATGTGGTCGGCGCGGCGGATGGTGTCTTCGTCGTGCTCCACCACCACCAGGGTGTTGCCCGCCGCGCCCAGCTTGTGCAGCGCGTCCAGCAGGATGCCGTTGTCGCGCGGGTGCAGGCCGATGGTGGGCTCGTCCAGCACGTAGCACACGCCCTGCAGGTGGCTGCCGAGCTGTGCTGCCAGGCGGATGCGCTGGGCCTCGCCGCCGCTCAGCGTGGGCGCGGCGCGGTCCAGGGTCAGGTAGCCCAGGCCCACGTCTTCGAGAAATTCGAGCCGACTGTTGATCTCGCTGACCACGTCGCGGGCGATGTCGGCGTCGCGACCTTGAAGCGACAGCGCTTCGATCCAGCCGCGCGCCTGGCGCACCGACATGCGCGCGACGGCGTCGATGGCAAGGTCCTCGAAGGTGACCGATCGGGCCGACAGGTTCAGCCGCGCGCCGTGGCAGTCGGGGCAGGCGGCGTCGACCAGGTCTTCGGGTTCGGCCTCTTCGCTCGGGAAGCTCTGTTCGCGGCCCTTGCTCTCGCGACCGTCGGAATCAGGGCGCACGCTGTCGTCGAAGGCCTTGCGCTGTTCACGCGTCAGCGCCAGGCCGGTGCCGACGCAGGTGCCGCACCAGCCGTGTTTGCTGTTGTAGCTGAACATGCGCGGGTCCAGCTCGGGGTAGCTGGTGCCGCACTGCGGGCAGGCGCGCTTGGTGCTGAAGACCTTGATGGTGCCGATGCCTGCGCCGACGCCGTTGATGACGCCGCCGCCGACCTCGACGGCGGGGCCCCGTTCCATCGCGGCTTCGAATGCGGCCTCCATCGCCGCGGCCAGCCCGTCCAGCGGCGCCAGCAGGTGCAGCACGCCCTTGCCCAGTTCCAGCGCCTTGCTCAGCAGCGCGCGCAACTCGGCCTCGTTGTCCAGGCCGACGACGATGTCGCCCACCGGCAATTCCAGCGTGTGTTCCTTGAAGCGGTCGATGCGCGGAAAGGGCTGCGTCGACAGAAATTCGCCATCGACCCGCAGGTGCGTGTGGCCGCGGGCCTTGGCCCATTTCGCCAGGTCGGTGTAGACGCCTTTGCGGTTGACGACCAGCGGCGCCAGCAGGCCGACATGCTGGCCCTGATAGTCGCGGATCAATTGCGCGGCGATGCTCTCGGTGCTCTGCGCCTTCACCGGCGCGCCGTCCCAGGTGCAATGCTGCAGACCCAGCTTGACCCACAGCAGGCGCAGAAAGTGCCAGACCTCGGTGGTGGTGGCCACCGTGCTCTTGCGGCCGCCGCGCGACAGGCGCTGTTCGATGGCCACCGTCGGCGGAATGCCATACACCGCATCCACCTCGGGCCGCCCTGCGGGCTGCACGATGCTGCGTGCATAGGCGTTCAGGCTTTCGAGATAGCGCCGCTGGCCTTCGTTGAACAGGATGTCGAAGGCCAGCGTGCTCTTGCCCGAACCCGAGACCCCCGTGACGACATTGAATTTGCCGCGCGGGATGTCCACGCTCAGGCTCTGCAGGTTGTGCTCTTTGGCGTTGACGATGCGGATGCTGTTGTCCAGCGCACGCGCGGCGGCGCGGCGGGCGCGCACGACGGCCTGCAAGGGCCGGCCTTCCTCGACACGCGGCACCCCCAGGCCCATCGCACTTTCGTAGTCGCGCAAGGCCCGCCCGGTGTGCGATGTCGGATGCAACTTGATGTCATCGGGCGTGCCCGTGCACACCAGTTCGCCGCCGGCTTCGCCGCCCTCGGGGCCGAGATCGACGATCCAGTCGGCGGCGCGGATGACGTCCAGGTTGTGCTCGATCACCAGCAGCGAATGCCCGGCCGCCTGCAGTTTGCGCAATGCCCGCATCAGCTTGTTGATGTCGTCGAAATGCAGGCCGGTGGTGGGCTCGTCGAACAGGAACAAGGTGCCCCGATGTCGTGGATTCAGGGCCACCGGCTGCCAGGGCTTGGCCGCCGCCTCGGCCAGAAAGCCGGCCAGCTTCAGGCGCTGTGCTTCGCCGCCAGAAAGCGTCGGCACCGGCTGCCCCAGACGCACGTAGTCCAGGCCGACATCGACGATGGGTTGCAGCCGCGCCACCACCTCGCGGTCGTTCTGAAACCAGTGCGCGGCCTCGGCCACGGTCAGGTCCAGCACGTCGGCAATCGACAGCTGCAGCGGCCCGCGCAATACCTTCACGTCCAGCACCTCGGGGCGGTAGCGGCGGCCGTCGCAGTCGGGGCAACGCAGATAGACGTCGCTGAGGAACTGCATCTCCACATGCTCGAAGCCGCTGCCGCCGCAGGTGGGGCAGCGGCCGTCGCCGGCGTTGAAGCTGAAGGTGCCGGCGTTGTAGCCGCGCTCGCGCGCCAATGGGGCCTCGGCAAAGATCGCGCGCAATGCATCGAAGGCGCCGACATAACTGGCCGGGTTGCTGCGCGCCGTCTTGCCGATGGCCGACTGGTCGACGAACACGGCCTCGGCCAGATGGTCCATGCCCAGCAGGCGGTCGTGTGCGCCCGGGGTCTCGGTGGCCTTGCCGAAGTGGCGCGCCAGCGCGGGGTACAGCACGTCCTGGATCAAGGTGCTCTTGCCCGAACCGCTGACCCCGGTGACGACCACCAAGCGCTGCAATGGCAGTTCGACCGTCACGCCGCGCAGGTTGTGTTCACGCGCGTTCTCGAGGATCAGCCGCGGCGTGCCCGCATCCACCGGCTTGCGCAGGCCGAAGCTGACCTGCTTGCGCGCACCCAGGTAGGCGCCGGTCAGCGTGTCGGCGTGGCGCGCCTCGTCGGGCGTGCCGTCGAAGACGATCTGCCCACCGCGTTCACCCGGGCCCGGGCCCATGTCGATCAGGCGGTCGGCGGCCAGCATCACGGCCGGGTCATGTTCGACCACCACCAGGGTATTGCCGGCGTCGCGCAGCCGGTGCATGGCCGTGACGATGCGGCCCATGTCACGCGGGTGCAGGCCGATGCTGGGCTCGTCCAGCACGAACAGCGTGTTGACCAGCGAAGTGCCGAGCGCCGTTGTCAGGTTGATGCGCTGCACCTCGCCGCCCGACAACGTGCGGCTCTGCCGGTCCAGCGTCAGATAGCCCAGGCCGACATCGCACAGGTACTTCAGCCGGGTTCGCACCTCGTCCAGCAACAATTTCAGCGCATCGTCCAGCAATGTGGACGGCAGCGAGAGGCCGTCGAAGAAGCGCTTCAGGCGCTCGATGCTGAGCTGCATCAGGTCATGCAGGTGCAGGCCGGGCAGGGCGTCAAGTTGCGCGCGCGACCAGGGCGCGCCGACCGGCAGGTGGCGCCCGGACGATCCGGCTCGGCCGGCCGTTCGGACGGCCCCCTCGGTGGGTGGCGACGAAGGAGCCTGGGGGTCAGGGACTGGCGGCAGCACGGCATCCGCGTCGGCCTTCGAACCCAGACGCCACAACAGCGATTCGAGCTTCAGCCGCGCGCCGCCGCAAGTGCCGCAGGGCGTGTAGCTGCGGTACTTGGACAAGAGCACGCGGATGTGCATCTTGTAGGCCTTGCTTTCGAGGTACTCGAAAAAGCGGCGCACGCCGTACCACTGCTTGTTCCAGTGGCCGGTCCAGTTCGGGCTGCCGTCGATGACCCAGGCCTTCTGCGCTGCCGTCAGCTGGCTCCAGGGCGTGTCGCGCGGGATGCCGGCCTCGCCGGCGTACTTCAGCAGGTCTTCCTGGCTGTCCTTCCAGGCGGGGGTCTGCAAGGTCTTGATGGCGCCGTTGCGCAGCGTCCTGCGCTCGTCGGGGATCACCAGGCCCAGGTCGACGCCGATCACGCGCCCGAAGCCGCGGCAGGTGTCGCAGGCGCCGTAGGCCGAGTTGAAGCTGAACAGCGCCGGTTGCGGGTCGGCATAACGCAGGTCGCTTTCGGGACAGTGCAGGCCGGTGCTCCACTTCCAGGGCTGCGCCTCGTCGCCGGCAAACACGCTCAGGCGCCCGCCGCCGCGCTTCAGCGCCAGCTCAATGGCCTCCATCACCCGCACCCGCTCGGCGCTGCCCATGCGCAGGCGGTCGGCGACGACGTCGAGCACCCGGCGGTCGCCGACCACACGCTCGCCATGCACGCGTGTGAAGCCGCTGGCCGCCAGCCACTGGGCCTGCTGCTCGGCCGTGGTGTCGGCGGGCAGTTCGGCTGGGAAGGTGAAGACCAGGCGCGGGTCTTCGGCCGCTGCCGCCCGCGCCGCCAGGTCGAGATAGATCGTCTCTGCCGAGTCGTGCCGCACCGGCAGTGCCGTCTGCCGGTCGAACAACTGCGCCGCCCGCGCGAACAGCAGCTTCAGGTGGTCGTTCACCTCGGTCATCGTGCCGACCGTGCTGCGGCTGGTGCGCACCGGGTTGGTCTGGTCGATCGCGATCGCCGGCGGCACCCCTTCGACGCGGTCCACCGCCGGGCGGTCCATGCGGTCGAGAAACTGGCGCGCATAGGCGCTAAAGGTTTCCACATAGCGGCGCTGGCCTTCGGCAAACAGCGTGTCAAACACCAGACTGGACTTGCCCGAGCCGCTCGGACCGGTGACCACCGTCAGCTCGCCCGTGTGCAGGTCCAGGTCCAGGTTCTTCAGGTTGTGCTGGCGCGCGCCGCGGATACGGATCAGGCCTGCGCCGCCGGCCTCGGGCCGCTGC